>DAOWNV010000112.1 GCA_030642405.1 Desulfosarcina sp. | reverse complement strand
TGGCATTGCGATTTTCATAAAGCGTCGGCAATTACCGCTATCGCTCTCTCCATCAACGCCATGTCCGCCTGGCTACCCATATGGCCCAACCGGAATACTTTCTCTTCCAACGGACCATAGCTACCGGCTACAACCAGACCCTGATCCCGCAACCTCCGGTCCCATGTTTCCCAGGAAAAGCGCTCGGGAATCTTGGCGGCCGTTACAGTAGGAGAGGGAATGGCTCCGTCGGAAGGAAACAGCTCAATCCCTATCTTTACTAACTCCCTACGGCAGAATCTTGCCACCGAGTCATGTCGGTTGAAACTTTTTTCCAGGCCTTCTTCCAATAACAATCCGGCGGCCATGTGCAACGCGGCTACACCCTGCCAGCTTGGTGTGTATGGGAAAAAACGATTTTCTACGGCCTGTTGAAAGGGCTTTAAGGCATCATACCCCACATAGTCGACGGCATCGATAATCTCCCACGCTTTGGGACTTACTGATAAAAAAGACATATCAGGCGGTGCGGAAAGGCATTTTTGAGATCCTCCCAGGCAAAGATCGATATGTCGGTCGTCGGCCAAAACAGGAACACCTCCGGCACCCGCCACTGTGTCTACGTAAAGCAACGGAACCCGATAGGCATTTTTCAGACGTCCCAATTCTACAAGTGGATTGAGTGTGCCCGATGGGGTTTCGCAATGAACAACGGTAATCATGCGGGGTTTGAACTCTGCAATAGCCGCCTCAATGCGGGCCATGTCATTGATGGTTTCGTCATAGCTGAAACCTACCACTTTCACCTCGGCGGCCAGTGACTGAGCCATCTCACCGATTCCGTATCCGAACACGCCGGTTGCCACAGCCAGCACCCGATCTCCGGGAACCAGGCAGCTTTTCAGGGCGCTCCACAAGGCCAGCATGCCCTCACCGGACATGATGACGATGTCATCCCGGGTACCAAAAATGGCTTTCAACCGCCTTTGGGTGCGTGTGTACAGCTCGACGAAATCAGGTTCCAAATCCCCCGAACCGTAATTCTCCAAATAAACCTGGCGGATGGCCTCTGGAACTGCAACCGGACCGGGTACCATGGGAATAGGATAAGTCTTCATAAGAAATCCTCTTCAGAGAAACTGAAAGAATGACCAATGTCGAAACCCAAATACAATTTTACATATCTCATTGGCCTTTGACATTTTACGAATATATCACACCTGGATACTACGAATTTGTGTCAGCAGCGGCTGTATCCGTTCCCTGTGCTCCGGTGGAATCATAAGCACAAAAACCGGTTGGTTAGCCACCAGGCCTTCCGATGCCGCTTCGAGCCTACCGGCTGAATATTTTTTCCGGTTCTCTTCGGATTCCAGAAACTTCATCACATCGGCAAAATTCCCTGTATACCCCTGTGCGTCGATGTGCTCAATGTGCTGAAGAAATACATCGTTCACTGTAAGGATAAAGGGGTCCATTTCGGCAAATCCCGTTTCACCGCAATTTTGGGCGGACACCATGCATCTGCACCCGAAAGGCCTCACTTGATACAGTGGACAGGCATCGTCGACCAGCACCGGGCAAGGACCGGCTTCCGGATTCAAATGCTCTTCGGGTGGATCGCCGTCCTTAGCGCAGATGTCCGCCATTCTATTGATGGAAACCAGGGGGACAAAACGATCAGGATGAGCGTTGCCGACAATGGTTCGCATATCATCCATCATACCGGACTTCATAAAATGCGAAAAAATCCGGTACCCTTCCAAGGTGGTCATGGTCACATTGGCGGTGCAGCAATGAGCACAATATTTATCACAGGCCAAGTCGAATTCATCGACAAACTTATCATAAATATCGACCATTCGTTCTAAAATAGCTGATTTGGTGTCTAAATTCATACTTTTATGCTTTCTTTGGAAAAAGTCTTTTGCTGCTTTGGTTCGTTCTCCTCTTATACCCCGGATGCTTACCAGATGAAAAATTCATAAAAAAAATTTTAAAACTCAAGGATAAACATGTTGTGGTCCCTCCGGCCGAAGCTCATGCTTAACCATCCACCCTTTGATAACGGCATTGATCAAGGTTGCCAAAGGAACGGCGAAAAAGAGCCCCAACAACCCCCACAGCCCGCCGAACAACAAAACAGCCACAACAATGGCCACCGGATGAAGGTTGACGACTTCGGAAAGCAGCAGCGGAGCCAGCAAATTGCCATCAAGGATCTGGATGATAGCATAGGCTAACATGGCTGAGGCGAAATCCGTAGTCCAACCCCACTGAACAAATGCGGCAAGTGACATCACAAACCCCATGACTGTCACGCCGATGTAGGGAATGATGACCGAAAGCCCAACGAATAGAGAGATCAGCAAGGCGAATTGCAGCCCCAGAGCCTTGAACACAGCGTAACTGATTCCCCAGATAATCAATTGTTCCCAGCCTTTTCCCCTGATGTAATTGGTGACCTGCACATTGGCTTCCTGCCATACGGACTCGGTCAGATCCATATTGTCGGGAAGAAACCGCCGGCCCCAGGAGAGAATGACATGCTTGTCCTTCAGCATAAAGAAAACCATGAAAGGAACCAGGACCAGGTATACTACCAAGTGGAGAAGACCCACGACCGATGCGACGGACATGGTTAATGCCCGTTTCCCCAACGTGGTAATGCCGGTATTGAGAAAGCTGATAACTTCTTGAACCTGGTTTTCGGAAATGAGTTCCGGGTATCGGGTGGGCAGTTCAATGAGGCTGTATTGAATTGTGGTCAGCATGCCGGGTAGCTGTTGTACCAACTGAGTGACCTGCTTGACGGTAAGGGGAATCAGCCATAAAATCATAACGATCATACCAACCATGAAAACTGTAAAAACAATGTATACGGCTGCCACCCGTGGAATACGGAAACGATGAATAAGACCGACCAGTCCTTCAAGTAAATAGGCGATCACCACACTGATGAAAACAGGTGCCAGAAGATCGCCCAAAAAATAGATCAAGCCTGCACCCACCAGAAGCATGATTCCCAGGATGATCCGCTGAGGGTCTGAAAGGTGTCGCGTTTGCCATTTTTTGAACAGTTCGAACATGGATTGGGAGCGTTGTTCCATTTTCTGTTGTCAACCTTTAAAACCGGTACGCATAAAGCAGACCGAGTGTATCCATTCCTTCGTTAGGTGTGGCCAAGTACGCGTTGGAAATGTGGTCGAATGCCAGGATAATTCTGTGATGCCGGCTGACGGCAATACCTATTTCGATAGGAATCCTGAAAAGTACTTTAGATCCAAGGGATTTTCTATCAGTCGCCTGGGTATCTGTTTGGCCATTATGCAGTGCCAGGCCTAAACCCGTTGAAAGAGAAATAGTTGGTGCCGGTGTCCACTCAAGGAGAATCCCCCCGTAGACTTTACTGGTATCACCACGTGTGTTGATATTCACACCTGCATTGGGATAGGCTGTCACCGACGATAGATGGAACAGCTCATGGTTGAACCCGATTTCCGCACAAAAGTCCGGTCCATCTTCTTTGGAGGAGCCACTCCATAGGCCATCCACATCATGTGCAGCCACGCCGAAACGGAGTTCTTTGATCCAACATGACTGGGATTGATGTTCCTCACTCTGAACATTTTCCGCCTTAAAAAAAGCAAAGAATAGTACCATTATTCCAAGGAACAAACAAACGTCTCTGGAAAATCGTACTCCTTTTTCCCTGTTCACATAGATCATTCATCCGAGTCCGGGGGGAAATCGCAGGTCTCCTCCCCCATGGATTTTTTCAATTCCACATAATGAGCTGCGGCTAAAGCAGCGGTACAGCCGTCTGCCGCGGAGAGGACAATCTGACGGGCGAATTTCTCTCTTAAATCTCCTATCACGTAAATTCCGGGAGTATTTGTCTCACATTTTTCGTTGGTAACGACCATTCCATCCGCATTCATTCGGGTGCCTGCAGGAACCAGTTCGTTGTTGGGATTAAAGCCGATAAAAACAAAAACACCGTCCACATCCAGAACCCGCGTTTCCGCTGACAGGGTATCCTTTAATTGAACACCATTGACACCATCATCACCGGCATTAATCTGTGAGATAACGGTATTCCACAGCATCTCAATATTACAATCATCGAAAATCCGCTGCTGAAGGATCTTGCTGGCCCGCAACTCATCCCGACGATGGGCAATGTAGACTTTTTTGCACAATTTGGCCAGGTAAAGGGCCTCTTCCGCGGCACTGTCTCCGCCACCGACAACCACCACCGTTTTCCCCCTGAAGAAAAAACCGTCACAGGTGGCGCAGTAGGAAACCCCTTTGCCATAGAATTCACGCTCTCCGGGAATATCCAGTTTTTTGGGACTACCACCGGTTGCGACAACCACAGCATGGGCTTTCAGTTCCTCACCGTTTGCCAACTTTACCGTGTGATGCTTCAACCCCGGGTTCAGAGCCGTCACCTCCCTGGAAATTATTTCCAGATCATAAGACTGGGCATGCTGGGTAAATTTCATGGAGAGTTCGGCACCACTGATATGGGAAAACCCCGGGTAATTTTCGACCTCATCGCTCATGGTTACCTGTCCGCCGGTGACACCTTTTTCCACAAGCACTGTTTCCAAGGCCGCCCGCATGGCATAAACTGCTGCTGACAATCCACCCGGCCCCCCGCCGATAATCACTAAATCATAAAAATCGCACTGAGCCACAATCAACCTCCCTTTTTCTGTCGTGATAGGGCTTTTTGCAGTTGGTCACCCAAAGAGCCTAATGAACCGGCAGAACTGCCGGTGTATTCCTGCCAGCCCTGATCGTCCGAAATGTCGCCGGTTCCCAGGGATATTTTCCGTTCCCTGCTATTCACCGTATCGATGGTCACGGTAATGGTAGCGCCGGGTTTGAGGGTTTCAATGACGGAAGATTTATCTGAGGCAGTAATTTTCG
Organism: Desulfosarcina sp.; assembly: GCA_030642405.1. Classification (GTDB taxonomy): domain Bacteria; phylum Desulfobacterota; class Desulfobacteria; order Desulfobacterales; family Desulfosarcinaceae; genus Desulfosarcina. The sequence goes on along the minus strand of DAOWNV010000112.1, from coordinate 3,277 downwards.
ATTTAGGCAGCAGGCCGGTTATGCCTGGTGCCAGATTGACGAAAATGCCGAATCGTTCTTTCTTTTCAACCTGCCCCTTTACCGTTGTCCCCGGCTTGAATTTTTCATCGATATCCTCCCAGGGATCTCCTTCGGCATCCTTGATGCTCAAGGAGATTCGCTTACGGTCCGGCTCGAACTCTTTGATCAGCACCATAACCTCGTCACCCGGAGAAACCACCTCTTCCGGCCTTAATACCCTGCGCGTATAACTCATTTCACTGATGTGAACCAAGCCTTCAATACCGGGATAAAGCTCAACAAAAGCACCGAAATTGGCGCATCGGGTGACCTTTCCCTTAATTTTATCTCCCACGCGGATCCTGTTTGGCGCTTCGGACCATGGATCGCCCAAGGTCTGCTTGACGGAAAGCGACATCTTTTGAGTCCCAGGCTTTTCCCCAGCCTTAACACTTAAAATCTTCACATTGAGGCGGTCCCCAACGGCAACAGCCTGTTCCGGCGTGTCCAATCGGGACCAACTCAATTCGCTTATATGAACCAGCCCATCTACACCGGGAGCCAGGGAAACGAACGCGCCAAACGGCATTATACGAACCACGGTACCCTCGTAGACCTTTTCTTCATCCAATTGTTCCATGAACGCTTCTCGGCCGGCTTCCAGCTCTTTTTGAAGGAGATCACGGCGCGACACAACGATATTTCGGCCTCGCTCTTCGAAACGTTTGATGAGAAAAGAAAAGGTCTGTCCCACATAAATCTCCGGATCCTCCACGTAGGTCAGGTCCATCTGGCTGATGGGGCAAAAAGCTCTGCGTTTGATCACTTCCACCTGAAAACCACCTTTGATGGTGGCGGCAACCTTTCCTTCTACCGGAATCCGCTGTTCCCAGGCATCTTGAAGCATATTCAAACCGCCGATACCTGACATGGCTTTTGATAGCCGGATTTCACTTTCATCGGCAACCACGACATAGAGGTCCAGTTCATCCCCCTCAACGAAAGCCAGCCTTCCATCTTCATCCAGCAGTTCGGCCTTTTCAACCACGCCGTCCACCTTGGTGCCCGTATCTACAAAAACGGTATTGGTACCGATGGAAATAATTCGGCCACAGATCTGGTCGCCGATCTGGATATTTTCGTTCATGCCCACACTATAGGATTCCAACAGGTCGGCAAAATTCTCCTCGCTTTCAGGAAATTCGCTTTTTTCGTTGTCGTTCATGATTGTTCTCCCAATCGTTTAAATTTGCGGCAACTTCACCAGAAAATGGTGGCTTTTGCAAGCCAATTATGGGTTGGACCCGCGGCTTTCAGGGTTGACAACCGTAGAAGAAGGATAATTTTTCGAATGTTAAGCTATTAACACCGCGCTGTCAGCTCTCAGTTGTCAGACATCAACGATAATCTATGAGCAAAAAACAAGGAGATGTCATGGCCATTATCAAGTGGGACCCTTTAGGAAACATTGCCACCCTTCAGGACCGTATCAACAGACTCTTTGACGATTCATTCCCCTGTGAGACCGATGAAACCGGTCAAACACCGCTTTGCGACTGGACCCCAAAAGTAGATATCTATGAGGCCGAACAGAGTGTCGTCATCGCAGTCGACTTGCCTGGAGTTGAAAAGGGGGACGTATCGGTTGAAGTAAAAGAAAATATGCTGACCATCAGCGGTGAGAGGCACCCAGTTCCAGCCCCCCAGGGAGCAAATTTTTATCGAAGGGAGCGAATTTGCGGTCATTTTATTCGAATGTTCACCATGCACGCAATGATCCTACCCGAGTCGATCAAAGCGAAATTTAATAAAGGCGTACTTACCGTTGAGATCCCCAAACCGGAAGATGACATTACCAGGCAAATTTCTGTAGATATCGAGTGACTCCGATTTAGATAGGAAACAATTTTTCTTGAACTACAAGACGATTCCAAAGCAATTTTACCGGCAACAAGAAATGCTGGCCAATCGGGTCAAAAAGCGTTTTAAACACCTGCGCGGTCGTTTTGCCAGGCAAAACATCGATGTCTTCCGGCTTTACGATTGGGACATCCCCGAAATTCGTGCCGTCGTGGACTGGTATGGCGGTCATCTGGTGATTGGAGAATACATGCGCCGGCAATCAGTGCCCGAATGGCTGCCCCTCATGGGCAGGGCCGTGGCCCAAATTTTAAATGTACCGATGGAAAATGTGCACCTTAAAGAACGCCGGGCCGGAAACCAGGATGGGAACCGCTATACGCGCATCGATTATACAAATAAAAAAATTGTTCTGCGGGAAAGAGATTTAAAATTCCTGGTCAACCCGTACGACTATGTCGATACAGGTTTATTCTCCGATCACCGTGATACACGGCAGATCATACGGAAAACTTCCGCAGGCAAAGATTTTCTCAATCTCTATGGCTATACGGGTTCCTTTTCCTGTTATGCAGCAAAGGGAGGGGCCCGTTCGACCCTCTCCGTAGACCGGTCGGAAAGCGCAATTCAATGGGCAAGGGAAAACATGTCACTCAATAGAATCGATCCGACGACCAACAAACTGACTCAGGCACACACATTTGATTTTTTAAAAAGTGCTGTTAAGAATAAGCAACGCTTCGATTTGGCCGTGGTGGACCCGCCTTCCTATTCAACCACGAAAATCAGAAACATGTTTTTTGACATCACACGGGATCATCCCCGCCTTTTGAAAGCGGTAATCAATATTATCCGACCTGGCGGCGATCTATTTTTCTCTACCAACCATCAAAAGTTTGAACTCCGAATGGATGAACTCAACGTTTCCCAAATAAAAGAGATTACAGCCATCACCATACCGGAAGATTTCAGAAGCAAACGCAAAACGATTCACCGCTGCTGGCATATCACGGTATAGGTTTTCACCGAATAACAAAGAAGTTGATTATAAACCCCATCAGGGCGGAATCCGCCCTTCGGCTTGGATCGGGATCAGCAATTGTAATAGTACAACACATCAGATAGATACGTATCTCTTTGTCAATCAGCTGCCTTTACGAGATAGTCAGGACGCATACTATTGTTCAACTAATTCCACCCGACGATTCTTGGCTCGTCCTTCCTCACTTTTGTTTGAAGCTACAGGCGCAAGTGGACCTACACTATAAGCTTTGAGTCGATTTGTATCCACAGCATAATCCGAGATCAGTTTTTCTACTACCGCATCAGAACGTTTCTGTGAAAGTTGCATGTTATGGCTTAACTTACCGATATTATCCGTATGACCAACGACATACAATCTAAGCTCGGAATTCTG
>DAOWNV010000103.1 GCA_030642405.1 Desulfosarcina sp. | reverse complement strand
GTGGACCAATGGGACGACGACCACTACTTCCCCTACAAAGAGGCCATTAAGCCCATGGGCGAGTTGGGCTTTTGGGGAACGGTGATCCCGGAGGAGTACGGTGGTGAGGATATGGGATGGATGGCGGCGATGATCGTCACGGAAGAAATAGCACGAGTTTGCAGTTCCCTGCGGGTGCAAGTTAACATGCAGGTATTGGGATGCGCCTATACAATTCTTACTTACGGCAACGATGACCTAAAGAAAAAGTATATTCCCGGACTGTGTACAGCCGATCTTATCGGTGGATTCGGCATCACTGAACCGGACGCCGGCTCGGACGTCATGGCCATGACCAGCACGGCACAAGACAAGGGCGACCACTGGCTGCTTAACGGATCCAAAACCTGGATCTCCAACGCCGACATAGCTGATGTTTTGATCTACTATGCCTACACGGACACCAAAATCGGTTCCAAGGGACTCTCCGCCTTCGTCATCGAACCGAAAAATTTCAACGGCGTAAGAACCTCCAAACTGGACAAAATGGGCTCTTTTTGTTCTCCAACAGGTGAGCTCTTCCTTGACAATACCAAGGTGCCCAAGGAAAATCTTCTTGGCAAACCCGGCATGGGGGCAAAAATCGTATTTGGTTCGTTAAACCAGACCCGCTTGTCAGCGGCGGCCGGAGCTGTGGGCGTTGCTCAGGCCTGTCTGGATGTGGTCTCAAAATACTGCAACGACCGCAAGCAGTTCGGGAAACCCATCGGTCAGTATCAGATGAACCAGGACATGGTGGCCCAAATGGTTACTGAGATTGATGCGGCCCGCCTTTTAGTCTACAAGGCGGCCTGGGCCAAGGACCAGGGTAGACTCAACAACGGATTGGACGTGGCAAAGGCCAAATACTTTGCCGGAGAGACGGTAAACAAATGCGCCAACTACGCTATGCGCATTCTGGGGGCCTATGGCTACTCCACGGAGTATCCGGTAGCGCGCATTTACCGGGATACACCCACCTATTATATGGTAGAAGGCTCGGCCAATATCTGCAAATGGATTATTGCATTGGATCAGTTGGGATATCGCAAGGCTAACCGATAGGCATCCGCCCAGACCGGCGTTCTCGTGCAAATGCGATCCTCAAGGTAGCATTTGCTACGCCTCCGGTTTCATTTGCTCTTCGGTTTTGATCCGGGCCTTAACCTACCCTTTTTGAACCAACCCATGGAGAAAAATTCATAATACAGGAAAAAGCATGAAACCCTACTTTGAAAAGATGACCTCTTTCGGCCGTGAGTTGAACGAAGGTCAGATAAAAAGCACTGAGGAAAACGTCCGCCTGATCAAGGATGTGGAGACACAAATTCAGGAGGCCGTCGAAAAGGTCAAGAACGCCGGTTTTCCCAAGGAAAAGATCAACGCCCGTGGACAGATGACGGTCTGGCAACGCATCGACTACCTGATCGATCCCGGCACCTGGTGTCCACTTCACACCCTTTTCAATCCCGAGGAAAACGCTGAAGGCCACACCAACGTATTTGACGGTATGGCAAAAATATCGGGAAAATGGTGCGTCGTCATCGGTTTTGACAACAAATACCTGGCCGGAGCCTGGGTAGCCGGGCAACCGGAAAACATCCTTCGGGTCACCAACCTTTCCAAGCGGCTCAACGTTCCCCTGGTCTGGTTGGTTAACTGCAGCGGTGTCAAACTTCCCGAACAGGAAAAATTCTATGCCAATCGGCGCGGCTCGGGCACCGCTTTTTTCCGCCATGCCGAACTCAATCAGATGGGCATTCCCGTATTGGCCGGTATTTACGGCACCAACCCGGCCGGTGGTGGTTATCAGGGCATCAGTCCCACGATCCTGTTCGCCCACAAAAATTGCAACATCGCCGTGGGCGGGGGGGGGATTTTGAGTGGGATGTCTCCCAAGGGGTATTTCGACGAAGAGGGAGCAGAATCACTTATAACCGCAGCCAAGCAGTACAAAGCAAAGCCTCCAGGATCGGTGAAGATTCATCATGATGAGACCGGCTTTTTCCGGTATGTCTATGAAGAAGAGACCGAAGTTATAGACGGCCTCAAATCGTACATGGCCGACATCCCTGCCTACAACCCCAAATTCTTTCGGGTAGCCGCGCCCAAGGATCCGGCTTTGTCGGCAGACGATCTGTATCGCCTGATGCCATTCAATCAGAAGCAGATCTATAGCTTCGAAGAGATTCTGGCCCGCCTTGTTGACGGCAGCGAGCATATGGAGTACCGCCCTGGTTACGGTCCGGAAGTGTATACGGGTCTGGTCAAGTTAGACGGCTTTTTGGTGGGTTGTATCGGCAACCGGCAGGGGTGGCTGGGGGAAGGGTATCCCGAGTATGCCGACTATCCAGGCATGGGGGGTAAACTCTATCGCCAGGGGTTAATAAAGATGAACGAGTTCGTAACCCTATGCGGACGCGACCGGTTACCCATTATATGGTTTCAGGACACCAGCGGTATCGATGTAGGTGACATCGCCGAAAAGGCCGAACTACTCGGGTTGGGCCAAAGCCTGATCTACTCCATCCAGCAAACCGATGTCCCTCAGATGCTGGTAGTACTGCGCAAAGGAACCGCGGCGGCCCATTATGTCATGGGTGGCCCCACTGCCAACCGGCACAACGCATTTACCTTGGGAATTCCCACTACGGAAATCTATGTGATGCACGGCGAAACAGCTGCAGCCGCCAGTTTTTCCCGCCGACTGGTCAAGGAAAAGGATGCCGGCCGACCCTTACAGCCGGTCATCGACAAAATGAACAAAATGGCGAAAGAATACCATGAGAACTCCAGGCCGATTTATTGCGCCGAACATGGGTTGGTGGATGAGGTGGTGCAGATGTCCGAGCTACGAAAATACCTGAAGGCCTTTGCCGGATCCGTCTATCAAAATCCCAAATCGATCTGCCCGCAGCATCAGATGCTGCTGCCAAGAAGTATTAAAGGGTAACGGCCTTAAAAAGAAGCTTGATATCCGTGCTACGCTTCATCCCTTGTCACGACGACGTACTTTTATATACGACTCGTTTATGTACGACTCGTTCCTTTGGAAATCGCAGGCATTGATCTCAAGCCTCTTTATGCTTTCGGCGAAATGACTTTTCCCGATGCATCGAAAATGGAGTTGATTTTCTCCTTTAACTCTTCTACCCGAAAAGGCTTTTGAAGAAATCCATCTACGTTGATATCCCCCATTTTTTCTCTCGACTGGGCGTCCGTGTATCCGCTGGCCACCAACATGGGGAATGTGGCGCCTCTCTCGCGCATCCGCTTAATCGTATCCCGTCCCCCCATCCGGGGCATATCGACATCCAAAACCGCCATACGGATCTGGTCCCGGTGGACCTCGAACAGGGTCAACGCCTCCAAACCGTCTTCAGCCGTCAGGACATCGAAACCCATATATTTAAGCATCTCTTTGCCCAGTTCAAGAACCATAGGCTCATCATCAACAAGAATGATCGTTCCCTTGTTTCTGGTGTCCTCCCGTTTTAACGGTTCCACTTCCTTTTCCTGAAGACTCGGGACGGTTTGTTTTGTTTCCGGGAAATAGACGTTTACGGTCGTGCCGGCATCAGGACTGCTCTTAATCATGACCCCACCCCGGTGGGCCCTCATGATTCCCATGACAGTGGCCATGCCCAATCCTCTGCCGGTGAATTTGGTGGTGAAAAAGGGGTCGAACACCTTTTCCAGCGTCTCTTCATCCATTCCCTGACCGTTATCGGCAACCTGCAGCCGGACATAATGTCCTTCCGACAGGTTTTGGCCTGGAGCGATGCGGTCTAAACCGGCTCTATCGCAAAACCGGTGGTCGACACTGATTCGAATCTCAAGAGGTTGGTCACCGGAGGCTTCCACCGCATTGTTGACCAGGTTAGTGATCACCTCGTATGTTTTGGATGTATCGGCATGAATCCATGCTTTCTCCTCCGAGGGTTTTAAAATCAATCGTGCTTTATCCCTTATGGTTGTTTTAAGCACATTCACCATTTCTGATAAGGTAGTGTCCAAATCGATGATCTGCGTACTGATCCGGGTTTGGCCGACATAGGTTAACAAAAGCGTGCTCAGGTCGGCGGCTCGTGTGGCCGAATCCTCTATGGTATCGATCTTTTTGCTCAGCTTGCTGCCCTCTGCTACCTCCAGACGCATTAACTCCAGGTTTCCCAATATGACCATCAACAGATTGTTGAAATGGTGCGCAACGCCACCTGCCATGGTACTGACGGCATCTATTTTACGGGATTGTTGCAACCGCTCGGTGATCTCGATACGCTCCGATTCAAGATTTTTAATTCGCGAGATATCCGTTGAGATCCGGAGCCGAACCAAACGGCCGTCCACCCACCGGATGGCTCGGTCATGGTTAAGGTACCAGCGCTTGGTAACCGGGTTGATCCCCTCCCAGGTTGACAGCCCCGTCGGTTCACCGTTTTCGTCCACCAACTTCTCGTTGTTGGAATCAGAACAAACTCCATGCGCATTTTCAAAGAGTTCGAAACAACTGGTACCCACATAATTCTCACCAAAATCGTCCCGCATTGCCTGGTTCATGAACAGGATTTCGAACGTGTCAAGATCAGCTACATAAATATATGCGCTGACACTATCCAATACCGTTGTGAAACGCTGTTGGCCTTCCCTCAACGCTTTTTCCGCCTGACGGCGCTTTTCCGACAGCTCATCCAGCTCTCCCTTGATCAGTGTAATAGCATCGAAAACCGGGCGAAATGGATCCTGGGGGTCAATATGATCCAGTACCGGAACCCCCTGGCGTTCCCAATCGATATTGTCGAGAAACCGGAGAAGTTGATTTACCACCTTTTGCTGGTGAGAATCCACAGGTTGCGGCACGGACGAATCACTTAAGGGAATGGATGTGTCGCCGGTGGAGAATCGATCCACCAGGGAAAGGGCGCCGGCCAGGTTCGGCGCCAGCTTAATTTTGAACGGCATAAAGGGAGTAGCCATCATGGATGCGGTGCGGACAAACCAATTAGCGTTGTAAAAAACATAAAGCACCATCGGGTGCCCGGCATGCCACTCTTTCAGTGACGCCATGAAATTCTTCCTGGCGCTGCGCTCGCTGCCATAGGTATCTTTAGTCCCGGTAATAATGGCACGAAAACCATGATCGATACCTACCATGCTGCAAACTGTTTCCCTCATCTGAACAATAAGTGCCACATGATGTTCTCGTAAAACCCCTGAAGAAATGGCGTGATAGATGTTCCCGTCGATCACCTCCACAATCAGATTATAATCATCCCCATCAAATTCCCACTGATCGCAACGAAGAATATGATGCCCATTTTCATAATGTTCAGTGATCCCGATATCCTGATAGTGGGAGGATAATAGCGCCGGAGTCCTCCCCGCAGGACCGGTGCGAATCATTCGAACAGCTGCTGACATGGCCTTTTCATAATCCTTGGCAAACTCTATATTGGTTTCGGGGGCGTGCAACCGCTTTGCCAAATTGATCAGGACTCGTGACAACGGGCTGGCACCAAAGGATATCACCCCCATCAAATTTGATCGTTTTCTCAGGTAACGGGAATAGTAAAGACGGGCATCACGGGTAGCACTCCGTATTTCGGAGAAATCGATAATGATGACGTAGTCCGCCGATTCACCGATCACTTCCTGGATGATGGCATCGTTCACACGGACCATTTCGATAACGTCGCCCAGTTCCGCATGACCACTCGGTCGGGTGAAAAGAATTTGGTGGCCGATCAATTGAGTAGTCAGCCGATAACGCCTTCCTATCTTACGATCCGTCCATTCCGGTCGGGACGTAATGAGAAGTCCGGTGACCGAGCAGACCGCATTGGCGGCATTCCCGGTGATAGAAGTCTTTGTGGTCAAAACAGTCTCCCGAAAAAAAAGCGGTTCTTGGTTATCAAATTCTTTTTTTACTCATCTTTTTTGTCTGCAATCCTTAACTTGAATAGGCAAAAATCATATAAATTCACGGATTAAATCTCCGGCGAACCTCTTTTGATCGAAGTTTAACCAATGAACCGATTCACGTGCACCGAACCAGGTGAGCTGGCGTTTTGCATATCGGCGGTGGTCTCTTTTCAACAGGGTCAGAGAATCCGCCAATTCTACATCACCACGAATCACAGCCGCCAAATGCCTGTACCCGAGGCTCTGCATGGATTTGAGATCCGAACCGTATCCCCGATCCAGCAAATCTTGCACCTCACTATAAAAGCCCTGTTCCATCATGATATCCACCCGTTGGTTGATGCGATCGTAGAGAACCGGACGGGGCCAGGAAAGGCCGATCTCCAAGGTGTTAAAACGCCTCTCACGAAATCCGTGTCGCTGTTGAAACACCGTAAGCGGCTGCCCGGTATTCTCAAATACCTCAAGGGCCCGAATAATCCTATAGGTATCGTTGGGATGAATTTTTTCTGCTGCCGTGCCGTCTATCTGTTGAAGCCGGCGGTGGAGCATACCGGCTCCTTCCAATTCCGCTTCCCGCTTTAAACGTCCACGGATAGACGGATCAGAAGGGCCTTTCTCGAAAAGCCCGTGAATCAGTGCCTTGATGTAAAGCCCGGTCCCCCCTACCAAAAAAGCCGTCTTCCCCTTTGCAAGAATTTTTCGGATACAATCACCGGCTATCTCAGCATAAACTGCGGCGTCAAAATCCTGGTCCGGGTCCACTATGTCGACCATATGGTGAACCACCACCGCTTGCTCTGCGTGGGTCGGCTTGGCCGTACCGACGTCCATATATCGGTAAATCTGCATAGAGTCGGCACTAACGATCTCTCCATCGAACTTATGGGCCAGATCAATGGCAAAACCTGTCTTCCCGGAACCGGTTGGTCCGCAAATAACAATGATTTTTTCAGGAGAACACCGGTTCAACGGTTAGTCGCCTATTTCCGCCATGTAGTCATCGTACATGGTCTCCAGAGCAAGTTTATGCTTGGCTTCCTCTTGACAAAGCATTTTGAAAAGCTTCTTCGCGTCATCGTTGTCCGCTTTTTCAAGCAGCTCATTGTATAGCTTAAGGGCGGCCTCTTCCCGTTTCATGGCCAGCATGAGCAGTTCCTTGTAGGCCATGCCCTGTTTGTATTCCACGTCGTCCACATAATCACTACGCTTGATATCCGTAATCCATTTAAACCGGTACTCATCCAGGTTAGCCGCAACACCCGTGGCAAGGTACTCTTCGAGCATCTTCTGGTGTTTTCTCTCTTCAGCGGCAAACTCCTTGAGCATTTGCGTCTTTCCGGACATCATCTCCGATTCGCTATTAGCTTCGTAAAAATCCGCCGCTTCCTTTTCATTTTCTATGGCAAAAATAATAAGCGCTTCCAAATCCTTAAAATCCATCTTCATTTCCTTTCTTAACAACTTAGAAATAGTACGGACATGAACTAAACAATTTTCACTGTAGGAATTTCCAACTCCAAGTGTTGAAAAATCCTACAGTGCGACAACACATTAAAATAACATCTAAATCTCTATTGTTTTCAAGTAACAACTAAGGCCTGGCTAAACCACCTGTTGGGAAAAACCACACATTAGGCTTCACCCGACGTGAAAAAACAACGCAACATGCAACAATTCGTATCATATCTACATGTTACACAACTGGCACGTTGTTTGCTGTTGATGCTCATAGTGTAATCAACAGGCTCTGACGTTCATGCAATGTTTAGCACACTCAATGAATATGAATCAAGATAACCCTTTTATCAAAATAAACATTCAACAAAGTTAAAAAAAAGGAGAACGAAAATGAATGAAAAAAAGAATGGAAACGCCAGAAGCCGGATCGGATACGGTTCCTCCTACCATCGTGGGGATCAGCATGAAATGAAGCAGGGGGCCGGAATCGGATCAGTGCTCGGTGGTCAGGTATGGATGATCAAACCGGATAAAAAAGCTCAAGCCGAGAACCCCTGTTTGTGGATGCAGGCCGGAGCGGTCAATTTCAAAAGCTGCAACAATTTTTATGACTGCACCACCTGTAAATATGATAATGCCATGCAGACCAAGGTCAACAGAGGCAAACAGATCAGCTGGCAGGATGCCATGCGGCGCCAGCCGGCACTGGAACGTATCTGCAGGCATAGCTTGACCCAGAGGATCGCGCATCGCGCCTGTGCGTACGATTTCCGATGTGAAAAATGCGATTTCGACCAGTATTTCGAAGACGTATTGAGTGCTAAAACCAAAAGCGATCCGACCTGGATGACTACGGTCAAAGGCTTCGACATGCCCCGCCACTATCATTTTCACAATGGCCATACCTGGGCCCGTATCGAAAGCGGTGGTTATATGCGAATAGGTTTAGACGATTTCTCCCTGAAAATTTTTGGACAGGCGGACGGGTTTGAACTTCCTCTCATGGGCAAAGAATTGAACTGCAACGAAATCGGTTGGGGTTTGAAACGGCGTGATAACCTGGCTGATGTACGCGCTCCCATCGACGGAGTAATCACTGAAGTGAACGCCCGTGTGATGGAAGATCCGGGCTT
>DAOWNV010000326.1 GCA_030642405.1 Desulfosarcina sp. | reverse complement strand
GCTTTGGACGGCTCCCTTGTCGGGGCCATTGAAACCCTTTGGGACAATACCGATAACCGCCGCTCTGAAGTTGAGTGCCGTAATTACACCCAGCGGATCGAAGAAAGTGAACGGACCTTATCCCAAATCATTCAAGGCAGCACTATCCCTACCTTCGTGCTCAACCGTGACCATGTGATTACTCACTGGAACATGGCGCTGGAAAAACTTACCGGGTATCCTGCTGCAAGGATGATTGGGACGAGGCGCCAGTGGGAGCCTTTCTGGGAGGATCAGAAACTATCCATGGCCGATGCGATCATGGAACTGAACAGCGAGACGGAAATTCCGGAGTTTTACGGTCAGCGTTGGCGAAAATCCAGCCTTATTGAAGATGCCTATGAGGCGGAAATGTTTTTCCCGAAGTTAGGACGAGCGGGCCGGTGGTGCTGGTTTACTGCGACTCCATTGAAAACGTCGGACGGAACCGTTGTAGGAGCCATCGAAACGATGTGGGATACAACGGAGAATAAACGCATCGAAACGGAGAGCCGGCGCCATGTCAAAGAGGTGGAAGAGCAGAAACAGGCCCTGTCTCAGATCATTCAGGGTAGCACAACACCGACATTTGTAATAAATCGCAACCACATTGTCACCCACTGGAACAGATCGCTTGAAAAGCTTACCGGGTATACCGCCGATGAAATGGTAGGAACCAACCATCATTGGCAGCCGTTTCGTAAAAAAGCCAGGCCCATAATGGCAGATGTGATTCTAGATCAATTGGAGACGGGCGAAATCAGTCAGTATTACGGTACAAAATGGCACCCTTCAGAACTGGTAGAAGAAGGATATGAGGCCGAAGAGTTTTTCGAACACCTGGGTGAAAACGGGCGATGGCTTGTTTTCACCGCAGCCCCCATCAAAGCATCTGATGGAACCTTAATTGGAGCCATTGAGACGTTTTGGGATATAACGGATCGAAAACGAATCGAAGCCAAACACCGTCTCGATAACCTAATGATCGAGGAGAGTGAAAGTCTTCTGTCCCAAATTATTCAAGGCAGCACCACCCCTACATTTGTCATCAATAGCGATCATGTTATCACCCATTGGAATAAAGCCCTGGAACGGTTAACCGGTTTTTCATCTTCAAAAATGGTCGGCAGCCATAACCAATGGATTCCGTTTTGGAATAAGAAACGCCCGACCATGGCCGACGTCATTCTGGACCGAAGAAGTGAAACGGAAATTTGGGAACTGTACGGAAGTCAGTGGAAAAAATCGGATCTGCTTGACGGTGCTTATGAAGCCGAAGTTTTTTATCCAAAAATGGGCCAAGGAGGCAGGTGGTTGTTCTTCACCGCCGCCCCCATTCATTCCGGCGACGGTAGTGTGGTCGGCGCCATAGAAACTTTTTGGGATACAACGAAAAAAAAGGAGGCCGAGGCACAGCGAATCCGTGACACCCGTGACGTGGAAGAGAGTCACTTAACACTTAGCCAGATCATTCAGGGAAGCACCATTCCTACGTTCGTACTCAATAGGGAACATGTCATCACCCACTGGAATCGAGCATTGGAGCAGCTTACCGGTTTTCCGGCATCCCAAATGGTTGGCACAAATCGACAATGGGCGCCTTTCTGGGACAGTGAGCGCCCGACCATGGCCGATGTCATCCTCGACCAAAAAAGCGATCAGGAGATTTGGGATCTATACGGTGGAAAATGGAAACTATCCGAATTGATCGAAGGTGCTTTTGAGGCGGAGGTTTTTTTCCAAAAATTAGGTAGCGGAGGAAAATGGTGTTGGTTCACGGCTGCTCCGATCAAAGCTTCCGACGGAACCGTTATAGGTGCCATTGAAACCCTTTGGGATAATACAGTTAAAAAGCAAGCAGAGGCCGACCAAAGGCAATACACCCGCAAGCTGGAAGAAAATCAGCAGGCGATGTATCAAATCATTCAAGGGAGCACCATTCCAACATTCGTTATCAATCAGGAACACATCATCACCCATTGGAATCAGGCACTGGAACTGCTCACAGGGCATCCTGCATCGGAAATGGTGGGAACCAACCGCCAGTGGGCGCCTTTCTGGGACAGTGAGCGCCCGTCCATGGCGGATGTCATCCTGGATCATAAAAGCGATCACGAGATTTGGGATCTTTACGGGGGAAATTGGAAAAAATCCGCCCTTATTGACGGCGCTTACGAAGCGGAGATGTTTTTCTCTAATTTGGGTGGTAGTGGGGGCCGATGGTGCTGGTTCACGGCTGCTCCGATCAAGGCCGCAGATGGAACATTCGTAGGAGCTATTGAAACCTTACTGGATACCACCGACACAAAACGGGCCGAGGAAGAACAACGCCGACGCAATCGGGAACTGGGGACCTTGTGCTCCATCTATACGGCGCTCAATGCACCGCTGTCGCTGCAAAAACGCATCGAGGGGGCGGTCCTTGAAATACGAGATTTCATGGAGGCCCAAAGCGTTTGCCTGTATATGTCCGGTGAAGAGGGGCGTTTTGATTTACGCTATTTTAACACCTGTTATGCAGACCCTGGTTATGGGCAGGCCGGACCGGAATCGGAACCGGAAATTTTACGTAAGGTGGTACATACCGACAAACCGATTATTTATAACGAAGGGGATCACAACGGTCATTTAGCAGATTCTTCTAATGCGTTGAAACCTACATTCGCCTACATCCCCATCAGTGCCAAAGAAACCAAAGGCCTCGGTATCATGCGAATCGAAAGGGATGCCGAACGCTTCTCTTCTGAGGAGTTACATATGTTGGATTTAGTAAGCAACCGCGTCGGTGCCACAATTGAAAACGCTATGTTGCAAGAGGAGGTCATTCGCCGATCCAACTTCCAGGAAAAGCTGATCAAAAGTGCCCATGACGGTATCATTGCTACGGATGACCAGTGGCAAACTGTTATTTT
>DAOWNV010000163.1 GCA_030642405.1 Desulfosarcina sp. | reverse complement strand
TTTGGCCATCAACCCTCGCATACCAGCCAGTTGCCTCATCTGATCCTTGCTCCCCCTGGCACCTGAGTCGGCCATCATATAAATGGAGTTGAAGCTTTCCACCTGCATCGGCTTCCCTGATTCATCGAGCTTGGGATTACCATCCTCGTCCTGCAACGTTTCGATTTTCATGGCATCCATCATTTCGTTAGCCACGTCGTCAGTCGCTTTGGCCCAGATGTCCACCACCTTGTTGTATTTTTCACCTTGTGTTATGAGGCCCTCAGTGTATTGCCGGCCAATCTCGACCACCTGCAAATCCGCCTGGTTGATAATCTCCTCTTTTTTCTCTGGGATAATCATGGCGTCAATACTGATGGACAGCCCACCCTTTGTTGAATACTTGAACCCAATATCTTTGAGTCTGTCTGCTAAAATCACCGTTGCTTTAGACCCTAGGTTCCGGTAGACATAATCAACCAATTTCCTCAAGGCACCTTTGTCCATCACCATGTTGATTACGTCAAAAGGAATCTCCGGGCGCTTTTCCCCCACCTGAAACAGATGTGCTCCCGAATCGGTAACAACAACCGAAGAGAACTCATTTTCCTGAAGGTTAAACAGATTCTCTGCGTCATCAGAACTCACACCGAATACCCGAACGAGCTCCTCTTTTTTAAACAACCCGATTTCGCCTTCATTGTCTTTGTCCGGACTTTCGGAATACGTTGCCACCAGTTCCGAAAAGGTTTCCCCATCCTTTGCCTGTTTGGTGACTTTTTCCATGGTCTTTTCATCTTGGGCTACGATGTGCCGCAAACGAATCACTTCCTCTTTGGGCATAATCTCCCACAAAAGAAGGCGCCCCACAGTCGTTTCCACCCGTTTACCGTCAATACGGACTATGATATTAGCGTGAAGGTCTACAACCCGATCGTCGTAAGCAGCTCTAACCTCTTCCGGATTGGAAAAAAGTTTTCCTTCACCTTTACACCCGTATTTACCCCTGGTCATGTAGTAAAGGCCCAATACGATATCCTGGCTAGGAACAATAATGGGGCTTCCGTTTGCAGGAGACAGAATGTTGTTGCTTGATAACATCAATATCCTTGCCTCGATCTGGGATTCCACGGAAAGGGGAACATGGACAGCCATCTGGTCGCCGTCAAAGTCGGCGTTGAATGCCGTACAGACCAGCGGATGAAGCTGAATGGCTTTCCCCTCGATCAAGGTAGGTTCGAAAGCCTGAATCCCCAAACGATGCAAGGTCGGCGCACGGTTTAGCATCACCGGGTACTCCTTGACGACTTCGTCCAGGGTGTCCCACACTTCCGGGACCTCCCTTTCTACCATTTTCTTCGCACTTTTAACCGTGGAGACCAATCCTTTTTGCTCCAACCTGTAGTAAACAAATGGCTTGAACAATTCTAACGCCATTTTTTTTGGAAGTCCACACTGGTGGAGACGCAGGTTGGGCCCAACGGTAATCACCGTGCGACCGGAGTAATCCACCCGTTTGCCCAATAGATTCTGGCGAAACCGGCCCTGCTTTCCCTTCAAGGTATCGCTAAGGGACTTGAGCGGTCTCTTATTGGTTCCTGTAATCACCCTGCCATGACGCCCATTGTCAAAAAGCACGTCAACAGATTCCTGAAGCATACGCTTTTCGTTACGAACAATAATATCCGGCGCCTTCAGGTCAATAAGGCGTTTGAGGCGATTGTTCCTGTTGATGACGCGACGATAAAGATCGTTCAGGTCTGAGGTAGCGAATCTCCCTCCCTCCAACGGCACAAGTGGCCTGAGGTCGGGAGGCAGAACAGGAATGACATCCATGATCATCCATACAGGCTCCAGTCCCGAACGCATGAACGCATCAACAATTTTCAATCGCTTGGAAAGTTTTTGCCTTTTGGCGACTGAATTGGTTGCTCGGATGTCAAGTCTCAATTCCTTATAAAGTGTGTCAAGTTCGATATGTCCCAATAGTGCCTTCACCGCCTCGGCACCTATTCCTGCTTCGAAATTATCATGCCCATAGGTATCGATTGCATCTTGATATTTATCGTCTGAAAGGAGTTGCCCCCTACTCAAAGGGGTATCTTTGGGATCAATGACGATATAAGAATCGAAATAGAGAACCTTCTCCATATTTTTCAGTGTAATATCAAGTAGGTTACCGATTTTACTGGGAAGACTCTTTAAAAACCAGATATGGGAAACGGGCGTCGCCAGTTCAATGTGTCCCATCCTCTCCCGCCGGACCTTGGACTGAATCACCTCAACGCCACACTTCTCGCAAATAACGCCACGGTGTTTCATCCGTTTGTATTTTCCGCAGTTGCATTCGTAATCTTTGGTCGGCCCGAAAATCTTGGCGCAAAAAAGCCCGTCACGTTCAGGTTTGAAGGTTCTATAGTTGATGGTTTCCGGTTTTTTTATCTCACCGTGGGACCACTGCCTGATCTGAGTAGAAGATGCCAGGGAAACTTTAACGCCTGTGTAACGTCTGGGGTCCGTTGGCTTTGAGAAGAAATCATATAGTGTTTCCATAACAATATCCTCGTTAAGGTGTTAGGGATAATGAACGCAAGCTGATTTTTTTTATCTGGTATAACCGAACTATTTTTCCAAAAGGGTTACATCCAAACCCAAACTTTGAAGCTCTTTTGTGAGCACCTTGAACGATTCAGGGATTCCCGGCTCCAACACGTTTTGGCCCTTAACAATTTTCTCATACATCCGTGTACGGCCTGCCATATCATCTGATTTTACCGTTAGGAACTCCTGCAAGGCGTGTGCGGCGCCGTATGCTTCCATTGCCCAGACTTCCATTTCACCCAGTCGCTGGCCGCCGAACTGTGCCTTACCTCCCAGGGGTTGCTGCGTAACCAGCGAATAAGGACCGATGGACCTCGCGTGAATCTTGTCGTCTACCAGATGGTGAAGTTTGAGCATATACATGGTTCCTACGGTAATCTTCTCCTTGAACGCTTCACCCGTATTACCGTCGTAAAGCGTGGTCTGACCGGTCGGGCTCATGCCTGCTTCAACCAGGAGGTTTTTCAATTCGTACTCTTTGGCACCGTCAAAAACGGGTGTCGCCATGTGAACACCATTGCGATAAAAAGCGGCCAAACATTTCACCTCTTCATCGCTCATCTCGTTCAAACTGCCGGCGGCATCACCAAAAATTTTGTCGAGTTTGTCCCGCAGTTCCTGAACCTGGTTTTTCTTGTAAAGTACATTGAGTTGATCCCCTAACGCCTTGGCGGCAAGGCCCAGATGAATTTCAAGAATTTGGCCTACATTCATTCGTGAAGGAACACCAAGAGGGTTCAACACCATGTCGACAGGTCGTCCGTCGGCAAAGTACGGCATATCTTCCATGGGCAGTATCCGGGATACGACACCCTTGTTACCATGACGGCCGGCCATTTTATCCCCGACGGAAAGCTTCCGTTTCATGGCCACATAGACTTTAACCATTTTAATGACACCCGGTTGCAGGTCGTCACCCTTTTCATAGCGGCCCAACATTGCTTCAAACGCATCCCGGCAGCTTTCCGCCTGTTCACGATACACATCCAATATCCGGTGAACCTTTTCCGTCAGAGCAGGATCCTCAACGATCAAACCCTCTAAGTCGGCAACGGGAATTTCAGCAAACACCCCAGGTTCAATGGCGGTATCATTTGTCAAAATAACCGTATTTCCCTTCTTAAGGGGCACGGAGCATTTTTGACCGTCGAGAAGGGATTCCAACAAAGATCGTACGCTCTCACCGATGATTTTTATTTCATCATCTTTGTTCTTTTCCATGACGGCTATTTCAGCGGATTCTATAGCCTGGGTGCGTTCATCCTTTTCAACGCCTCTCCTGGAAAAAACTTTTGCATCGATTACAATGCCATCCACTCCAGGAGGGACACGCAAGGACGTATCTTTGACGTCACCGGCTTTTTCACCGAATATGGCCCTGAGCAGCTTTTCCTCTGGAGAAAGCTGTGTCTCTCCTTTGGGGGTAATTTTCCCAACAAGGATATCTCCTTGCTTCACCTCGGCGCCCAAACGAATAATTCCGCTGTCGTCAAGGTTCCTCAATGCTTCTTCTCCGACATTGGGAATATCGCGTGTCACTTCTTCTTTGCCCAGCTTCGTATCCCTGGCGACCACATCAAATTCTTCTATGTGAACCGAGGTATATACACCATCACGCACCAAACGCTCGCTAACAAGGATGGAGTCCTCAAAATTGTACCCTCCCCAAGGCATGAAAGCGACAGTCACGTTTTTTCCCAAAGCAAGTTCTCCCTGCTCCGTAGCAGGTCCGTCGGAAATAATCTCACCGGAAACAACGTGCTGTCCTTTGGTAACAATGGGGCGATGGTTGAAACATGTATTTTGGTTGGAACGAACAAACTTGTGCAGGTTGTATATCGTCACCTGCTTGTTATCACCGTCATTTGATGAATCATGTTTCAAAACGATCCTTGAAGCATCCACATCTACAATCTCTCCATCACAGTCGGCTACGACGGTCACACCTGAATCTTTGGCTACCACCCCTTCAATACCGGTGCCGACAAGAGGTGCTTCCGCTTTCATCAGCGGAACGGCCTGGCGCTGCATATTGGAGCCCATCAGAGCCCGGTTGGCATCATCATTTTCGAGAAAAGGGATCAATGAAGCCGACACACTCACTAACTGGTTGGGAGAGATGTCCATCAACTCGATTTTATCATTTTCCACCATCATGAATTCGCCGGAAACACGTGATGTAACCGTTGGATTGATGTAGTGAAAATCATCATCAATGGGCGCGTTGGCCTGGGCGATGGGATGATCTTTCTCTTCGAAAGCACTTAAAAATTTTACATCTTTGGAGACTGTGGCATTCTTAACCATACGATAAGGGGTTTCTATAAAACCAAAATCGTTCACCTTCGCATAGGTGCTCAAGGATACGATCAAACCGATATTAGGACCTTCCGGTGTTTCTATGGGACAAATCCTGCCGTAGTGGGAAGGATGAACGTCACGCACTTCAAACCCCGCACGTTCTCTTGTCAACCCTCCCGGTCCCAATGCGCTGAGCCGGCGCTTGTGTGTCGTCTCCGACAACGGATTGGTTTTATCCATAAACTGGCTGAGCTGACTGGTACCAAAAAATTCTTTGACGACAGCCGAAACAGGCTTGGGATTTACCAAATCGTGAGGCATGAGCGCATCGACTTCCTGCAGACTCATCCGCTCTTTGATGGCCCGTTCCATCCTCACCAATCCGATGCGGTACTGGTTTTCAAGCAACTCACCCACGGCACGTACCCGACGGTTTCCCAGATGGTCGATATCATCCACAACGCCTTGGGTATCCCTCAATTCAACCAGCGTTTTCGTCGTCAGTAAAATATCCTCTTTTCTGAGAGTTCTTACATTCACCGGCGTTTCTATCCCCAGCCGCAGATTGATCTTAAGCCGTCCAACGCCGGACAAGTCATAATATGAGGATTTGAAGAAAAGATGATCTAGGAAATCCTGAGCAACTTCAGGGGTTGCAGGGTTACCTGGTCTAAGCAACCGGTAAATCTCGATCAGTCCTTCCTCCTTGGTACTGATTTTGTCAAGAAGAAGCGTTTTTCGAATGGAATCGCTGCTGGATGCCCCATCGATAAACAAAAGTTCAAACTCTTTGATACCGACATCTTCAAAGTGTTTGAGCACGGTTTCGTCAACGACATCATTTGCTTGCACGATGACCGCTCCGGTTTCCGGATCTGAAACAGACAATGCAATGGCTTTGTCAAGCAAGTCTTCCCGTTCGATGGGAACTATTGTCAAATTGATAGCTGCCATCTGCTTCAGGGAACGCTGAGTAAACATCCGCCCTTTTTTGACTAAAACATCACCCGACTCAGGATCTACCACATCCTTTGTAGCACGCGTACCTTTCAGAAATTCGGGTTCCACCTCTCGGTAAAATTCGTCGCCATCGATAGTGATCTTTTCCTTTTTGTAAAAGTAACTCAGAAGATCCTCTGTGGAGTAACCAAAAGCTTTGAACAGAATAGTTACGGGAATCTTTCGACGGCGGTCAATTCGGATGTATACGATATCCTTAGGATCAATTTCAAGATCGATCCAGGATCCTCGGACCGGAATAATCCGCGAACTGTAAATTATTTTTCCGCTGGAATGGCTCTTTCCCTTATCATGGTCAAAGAAAACGCCGGACGAACGATGCAATTGGCTGACCACGACCCTTTCCGTGCCGTTAATTATAAACGTACCCTTTCCGGTCATCAGCGGGATAGTACCGAAATAGATCTCCTGCTCTTTTATGTCCCTGATATTTGATACACCGGTCTCTTTATCGGTATCGTAAACCACAAGACGAACCGTGATTCGAACCGGAAGTTCATAGGTCATACCACGATGAACACATTCCTCCACACTATGCTTGATTTCAGCAAATCGATAAGACACAAACTCCAAAGAGGCACTTCCCGTAAAATCCTTAATGGGAAATACTGATTTGAAAACCGCCTGCAAACCGATGTC
>DAOWNV010000154.1 GCA_030642405.1 Desulfosarcina sp. | reverse complement strand
CTTCGAAAAAGAGCGTTTTGATCATTGATGACCACCCGATGTTCAGGGAGGGGCTTAAGTCTATTATTTCCGGTGACCGCCATTTCGAACTGAAAGGTGAAGCTGGAAACGCGCGCGACGGGCTTAAGATGGCAAGAGAAATCAAACCGGACGTTGCTATAGTGGATATCTCCCTTCCCGATCAAAGCGGTATGGCCTTGACCCGGCAGATCCTGGAAGAGATTCCCGGCACCCGTGTAATGATTGTCAGTATGCACTCGAAAATCGATTATATTGTTGAAGCCTTTCAGTCAGGTGCTACCGGCTATGTGGTCAAAGACTCCGCAGCCGGCAGGCTTACACAAGGGCTCCACGCCGTCACCGAAGGAGAATATTTTCTCGATAGCTCCATCTCCCATGAGGTAGTCTCCCGATTGATGAAATCCCCGGTTCGCGAAGCCAGAGTGAGCGACATGGAATATGGCCGCCTTACCCCCAGGGAACAGGAAATTATGAGAATGCTGGCTGAAGGCCAGCCCAAGACGCAAATCGCTGAACGGCTTTGCATCAGCATCAAAACCGTCGAAAACCACCGTTCCAACATCATGAAGAAACTCGACTTGCACAGTGCTATGGACTTGGTTCGATATGCTGCAAAACTTGGGCTGATTGACTTAGATCTGTGGAAAGAATAATCATCTCAGTTCACCCCAACGTTGCATACGATGGGGTCTGCAGGCGCTGAAACCCATCGGTGTTTGCAACACAAAAAACCTCACCTGTTTGTCCCACCTTTTTCTCTTTACCCCATCGTTGGTGTTTACCCAGGAATTTCTCCCGATACATGGGGCAATCACCTATAAAAATGAACTTCCAGCCCTATAGACTTTGTGTTTATTTACGATATTATGAGGACACTGAAAGAAGCCGACAATTCAAATCATGGGATGTCTGCTGGAAGGACCAGGAATTCCAATGAATATTCGGCTATAAGGTCAATGATCGCCATCTTCTTTTAATCTTGAATGTTGCCGTTCTCAACACCATGAAGGGAGAAAAAAAAATGATATCTTCTCCATGTAAAACGTGTGAAAGAAGGAACGACCCAAAGGATGAATGTTTAAAAAATTGCCGCATTTTGCGTGATGTTCAGGAGTTCCATTTGGTTACTGCAAAAAGCGTCTGTTACAGCGCCATTGACTGCACCGAAGAGAGCCGCTATCAAATCAAGACGCCATCTGCAACCATGATGAACGCATATTAAAGTTTCATTCGGTTGAACCGGCGTTGCGGTTGACATAAGACGCTTATAAAGTGTCCGTCCATATAGTGTCAGGCAGGTTATTCCCGGACGATCACAAGCTGTCAATCCTTTGCTTCCCATTGAGCCATTGAAAATGGATAATCGTCGGTCTTCTACACCCGAAAATTCGGCTGAGCACCACCCTGTAGGTAAAACCGACAGTCCCCCCCGGAACAAAAGCGGGACAACTGACAACCCCACAGGGCAGGTGGATATTATTGCCATGGTCAGAAGCCTGCAGCGAACGGCTGGGTTGGCAGACTGTTTCAGAAGTGGTGATGCAGACTGTGACCGTGTTGATTGTGACTGGCGCTTCTATTGCTTAGGCAAGACGACTGACCCGAAAAAAACGGGCCGAAACCCTGATAAAGAAGACCGATAACCATCTTTTTTTCCACCTGCAAATGAATAACTTCAAAGGAAGCCTCTTCGATTTCGTTGTTATTGAGGTGTACACGACCAGAAGTGTTTAAGCAGGCTTTCAACCTGACGCTCCGATTCCGTAGCTTCAGGTGACCAGTGGGCAGGCAGGAGTCTTTGGTATCCGGGACTGGAAAACCGCTTATCGATCAATAAAATGGCACCACAGTCCGTATCGGTACGAATCACTCGACCGGCGGCTTGAAGCACCCGATTGATTCCCGGATAACGATAGGCGAAGTCGAACCCGACACCGACTTTATCGAAGTAGTCTCGGATAAGGTCTCTTTCCGGACAGATGGCTGGTAATCCCACTCCCACAATGATGGCTCCGCTGAGCCGTTCGCCGGCAAGATCGATCCCTTCACCGAAAATCCCACCCATGACGGCAAATCCAACCAATCCTCGATCGCGTTGAGTTGAGAAATGGTTTAGAAACCGGGCACGCCCAGCGTCATCCATTTCACGTTCCTGGATTATAAGGGCGGCATCTCCAGCCTGTTGTTGATAGTGATCCACCACCAACTTCATATATGCATAGGAAGGAAAAAAAACCAGATAATTTCCCTTTTTAGAGTGGGTAAAAACTCGAATCAGTGCCGCAATCCGGTGTGCGCTTTTCTCTCGTTGTGTGAAGTAGGTGGAAATTCTCCCGGCAACCAGTACTTTCAGATGCCTTGAGGGGAAAGGAGATGGGATCGCAATTTTGACCGCATCTTGTTCACATCCGAAAAGATCCTGAAAATAACCTGCCGGTGTCAGGGTTGCAGAGAAAAAAACCACCGCACGAGATCGGTTCAATGCAAGCCGCAGTTGCCTGGAAGGATCCAAACAAAATAGTTTGAGAATTAAGTCTTTGTCTTTCACCTGGAAACAGGTGAAGTAACTGTCATCAAATTCCTCCCACACCCGCAAAAAACCTTGAATCTCGAAATAGCGTTCCAAAACGATTTCTCTATAGGGTGCCGGCCGGTTTTGTGCCAGCCATCGCTCCGCTTCCTTTGCAAAGGCACGCAACAAGGGTTCCAGTCCAGCGGGAAGTTGGGCTTCGGATTGGAAGCCTCCCACCTGTTGGGTCTCTTTTTTAGCCTTGAGCAACCAGTCGTTAATCTTTCCCGCTGCACGATACAAAGCAGGCAATTGGTCTTTCACCACTCGCCGCAGTTCCAAAAACGACGTTTTCTTCAGCCCGGCTGAAAACATTTCACGAGACCGGTCCACCAGGTTATGGGCTTCATCCACCAAAAAGGCATACGCACCATTCTCCTCGTCAAAAAATCGTTTTAGGTAAACTCGGGGATCAAAAGCATAATTATAGTCGCTAATAATACAATCCGCCCATCCGGCAAGTTCCAGGGAGAGCGCGAAAGGACAGACACGGTGGGATCGGGCCACCTCTTCAATCGTATCCCGATCCAGGTTGTCATGAACAAATGCCTCTTTCATGGCTCCGTTCAATCGATCGAAATGCCCTTTGGCAAACTCACAGACATCCGGATTACAAGTGGCATCGGGACAAAAACAGATCTTATCCTTTGCCGTTAAAGAGACCCGTTTAAGTCGGAGTCCATTTTTTTGCAGAATATTCAATGCTTTTATTGCTGAGGCATTTCCCGTATTACGGGCGGTAAGAAAAAAGATGCGGTCCTTATGCCCTTTTTCGATGGCCTTAATTGCCGGGAACAGAGCCGCCATGGTTTTACCGATTCCAGTTGCAGCCTGGATGAGGGCCTGACCGTTATCTCGAAGGGTTCGGTATACGGCTACCGCCATGTCGCGTTGGCCTGGTCTATAACACGTGAAAGGAAAATCGAGTAAACCTATGGCTGCATTACGAACCAATCGCCAACGGAAGATTGTCGTAGCCCACGCCAGATATCGGTCGATTAATCCTTGAAAAAAAGAGGCCAGCTCATCGATAGACAATGGTTCAACCAATTCCAGTATTTCACCGGAATCCAAGCGGCAATAGGTCAATTGAACGAGAACCTCGGCAAACGCTTTTTTTCGTGCGTAAAGGTAAGCATATACCTTGGCCTGTCCCCAATGACATGGATCGGGTTTTGCTTCGATGGTATTCAGATCTCTGAAAGTGGATTTGATCTCCTCGATAATGAGTTCCTCTTCGGTCTCCCAAACCCCGTCAATGCGCCCGCTTACGGCCAGATTGAAATCCGGGGCTTCCACTTCCATGGAGACCGGCACCTCTGCACGGTACCCATCAGCCCGTTTTTGCTGGATCTGCTTGTGGATGCGAATACCTTCAAGGGATCGCCCCGGGGCAGCAAAACGCATATCGAGGTCACCTGATCGAAGAACGACCTCCACGAGCGACCTGACAGCAATACGTTGGATTTCTTTCAACCGTTCGATTCCTTTTATCGGTTCTCCTTGCCAATTGTGAAAACGCGCACTACTAGCTCGATCATTTTCCGGTCAACCCAAGTTGGGATCAAATAACCGAAACGGAATGAAAAGGGGGAATCATGGAACCACGCGTATTGGGAAAAACGAATATTCAATTATCGCCCATCATCATGGGTACCTGGCAAACGGGCAAAGCCATGTGGACGGGAATTGACGACACCCAAAGCGAAAAAGCGATTCACGCTGCCATGGATGCCGGTGTGACTACTTTCGACACCGCTGAAGTGTACGGAAACGGTCATTCGGAAAAAATCCTGGGGAAAGCCGTTGGATCCAAACGGGATCAGGTTGTAATCCTGTCCAAAGTGTTTTCCAACCACCTGAAAAATGACCAAGTGATCGATGCCTGTAACCGATCGCTGAAAAATCTGGGGACCGATTATCTTGACCTTTTTCAGATTCACTGGCCTCCAGGCTCTTTCGGTTCAAAAAAAATACCCCTGGAAGAAACCATGGAGGCACTGCTAAAACTGAAAGATCAGGGAAAAATCAGGGCTATCGGAGTTTCCAATTTCTCTATCGACCAGCTTAAAGCCATTTTTGAAATCGGCCCCATCGAGAGCCTTCAACCCCCCTATTCTCTGCTATGGCGACAGGCGGAAACCGATCTTCTTCCCTGGTGCAGTAAGAATAAAGTAACAGTCTTAGCCTATTCACCCATGGCCCAGGGGCTTCTGACCGGAAAGTTCGGTCCGGACCACCAGTTTGAAAAAGGGGATCACCGCAGCAGTAACCGCTTGTTTCAGAACGATATTTATCCAAAGGCGCAAGAAACCCTGGAAGCGCTTCGTCCCATTGCGGAAAAAAAGGGAATCACGTTAGCCCAGCTGGCCCTGGCCTGGGTCATCGCCAAACCCGGTGTCTGTGCTATTGCCGGTGCACGGAATGCCCAGCAGACGATTGACAATGCCAAAGCGGGAAAGGTTACGCTTACCGAGGCTGAAATGGAAGAACTGGATCGCATCAGCCAACCTGTAGTCGATCTGCTCGATGAAAACCCGGTGCAATGGAAATGGTAGAAAGACCAACTATGAAAAACGGCCATCCCTTCCAAAAAAGCGCCCTGCTCTGCCCCGGCTGCAGAAAGCTCATCAGCGCCGATGAAACGAGATGCCCTTTTTGTGGTTTGCCGGCTCCAGGATCACTATGGAATAAAACCGGTATCATCGCTGGTTTTTTTGACGAAAAGCAGTTCATTCGGACCCTGATAACGATCAATGTGATCATGTATCTGCTCTCTTTACTGATGAGCAGCAAGGGCTTGCGGCTGTCCGCTAATCCCATGACTTTTCTTTCGCCGGACAGCCAGGGATTGTTGGTGCTGGGTGCAACCGGGACGATTCCTATCGATGCTTATCACCGATGGTGGACATTGATTGCCGCAACTTATCTACATGGCGGTTTACTTCATATCGTTTTTAACATGATGGCGCTTGCCCAGATTGCTCCCCTGATTATCCGGGAATACGGCACCCACCGGATGCTTGTCATATTTACGGCAAGCGGTGTATTGGGTTTTCTGGTTTCCTATCTTGCCGGCGTTCAATTTACCATCGGCGCCTCTGCGGCCGTGTGCGGCCTTATCGGCTCCGCCCTTTATTTCGGGAAAAGCCGTGGGGGTTTATACGGACAGGCCGTTTACAAACGGCTAAGCGGCTGGGCGCTGGGGATCTTTCTTTTCGGAATGTTGATACCGGGCATCAACAATTGGGCCCACGGAGGCGGAATGCTTGCCGGCATACTGACAGGTCTGATGTTGGGCTATCATGAGCGCACAAAGGAGAACCGTCTGCACAAGTTTTTATCCGGGATCTGTATCTTTTGTACTGCGGCCGTCCTGGCGTGGGCTGTCCTTTCATCCCTGGTTTATCGCTTTTTTTAAGGCTAAAACTTGCGCGCCATTCGTGGGGTCTGTTCAGAGGCGGTAAACGTGGTCATATCCCCGAGCATCACCTCTAAACACGCATAATCGCTTCTACCCATTTGAACAAAGTGTGTATCAAATTCTGAAAGTGGCATCGCTGATCCTCTCTCTGCTTGTTGCCAAATCGGATCTTGCTTTTTCCAGTCACCCATAATATATTTTAAACTTAATTCTGATTGGTACCATCAAGAGGAGACGAACATGGCAAAAGCGTCATTAAAGTACCAATTAATCAATCCTGTAAAAATAAAAACCTATTCAGCGGAGTTGGATTTCATTTCCGCCCAGGGATTGGCGGATAAAAAAGTGGAGTCATTGAGCTCTGCTTCAATACTGATTTCATGGTACAACGCAACAACCGGTGAATCGTACCCCGACGTTAAAAGCCGGTGTGCTGGAAAACCGGGTTGGCTCAGTCACGCGGAACTATGCAACTGTGACATGACTGTCGACATAAACGATGAGCAGTTCGTCTTCATTTACCAGACACAGCCCTGACATCGGGACTCCCTTTTCCCGGCACGGGTAAACCAGCGCCGTTTTGCCCCCTGCAACCCCTTCCGCCGGGGTCAAGTCTGATCAATCCAGTCAGCCATATCCATGCACATACCAACAAACGAATACCTTCACGAAAGGAATGTTATGATCCTTTCTGCGTTTCCGGACGCCTATCCTGATGAGGTGTAGTTGTGGTTGTAAGGATTGGGGATAAAATTAATTACCCATAATTGCGGGAAAAACTACTACAAAGAGATAACAACAAAGGAGGTTTGATTCGATGG
>DAOWNV010000160.1 GCA_030642405.1 Desulfosarcina sp. | reverse complement strand
TTAGCGAGACTGAAACAAAACCCCCTTAAATCTATGTCGAATCGGGTAAGGGGAGATTTTTTTCTCTGGGCTGAAAAACATCTGGCACTTGGCAGTATCGTGGTTACTGATGGACTAAACTGTTTTCCTGGCATAGAAGAAACAGGATGTACCCATCTGCCAATTATAACTGGTGGTAGCCCTGACAGTGTAAATTTCCCCAAGTTCAAATGGGTGAATACAATGATCGGGAATGTCAAGAACGCCATACGTGGCACAAACCACGCTGTCGGTAAAAAAACGTATACCTCATCAATACCACAACGTCTTCTTAGGTTTCCTGGGACACGGTGGTTACAAAAAAAGAAATCCAGTCAATCAATGATCGTACATTCACAGGTACGATTTATATTTTTATATTTGTTCCAAATCAGCAACTGCATACCTTTTTTATCATCTCCTATTTTCTTATAGCCTGAGTAGGTTCCATCTGTAAAAAAACATGTATCCCAGGCGGATCGCACGTGTTGAATTACATTGTTACCATCAATGCCTGCTTTACTTGATGCATCGGTCTGACTGGCCCGCCAGCGGCCATCCGAGGCTGAGTAATAGAAGGTGAAAAATACGGACGCACTTTCCGTTTCAACATCAGAACTCCAGCGTGTCATAGCCAGGCGAACCTGACATCCGTCCGGGTCAGCACAAAGCGCCTCAAGGACTTTCTGCGGAATGGTCTTCGTCTTCCCCCCATACTTTGCACCGGTCAAAGAAAGATGATAGCGGGGAGAAATTTCATAAAACGATTCCGGCTCGTCATCCCGCTGATAGCGTGCGCGATAACTGATGTTTCCTTCCACGCGAGCGTCCCCGGTAACATCAAGCGATCCGCCGACCATTGCGTCTCCTGCAACATCCAGTCGCTCACCGACCTTCGTATCTCCTTTAACCTCAAGTTGCTTACCGATACTTGTGTTCCCGGTAATATCAAGTTGTCCTCCAACCGTTATGTCTCCTGCAACATCCAGTTGTGCATCGACCTTGGTATCGCCTTTAACCTCAAGTCGCCTGCCTACTCTTGTGTCCCTGGTAACATCAAGCGATCCGCCGACCATTGCGTCTCCGGCAACATCCAGTTGCGATCGGGGATTATTGGTTCCGATACCCACGCGGCCATTTGTGTCGATAAACAAAGCATCATCACTGCTTTGCCCGGACTGGGTATTGCCTCCCACAGGCGCCAGCAGGGCTACCAGAAAAATGAGTATATAAATGAACCTTTTTGAAAGTAAATTTCGGCCCAGTGATTTGGAAAATCGTTGGGATAGGTATCTTCTCTGCACTCTACTGTAAATACGGTTCTTCATTTTTCCTCCTTTAGTATCTATGAATACATTACTTCTCTCATTTGCCGTCGGCGTCAAAATTTGAATTGATATCGCCGTAATACATTGCGATGCCGCCCGGCGGCACCATGCCGGTGTCAAGGATGGTGCCGGAAACGTCCAGAGCGGCCTTGGGATCATTTTTGCCAATTCCAATCCAGCCCTTGGCATCAATGTCCCGTTGCTTTGCGAGCTTTAAAAGCCGGTCTTGCAGGTAAGTCGGGCGCCTTTTTTAACTGAAAAACCTGTGCCGAATGAGATGCTGTCGCTCGCCTTAAGGGCGATGTTGGCGGTGGGGACAAGCCGCATGTTTTTAGCAACCCGCAAGGCATCAGCACTGTAAATGGTGTCGTTTTGAAAATTATCCGGGTTTAACGTCAACGCCTGACGGTTCGGCAACACCAATGTTAATTTTTTGTTTTTGATATTTCGCGCATACAGTGTGCCGTCAGGCGAAAATAACAGCTCAAGCCGTTCGGGCAAGTCCGGTAATTTTTTCTCAACCAGCAATTCACACTTATTGGTAAAGACAAAAAAACGACCGTTATTCCAGAAGTAAACATTATCTTC
Source organism: Desulfosarcina sp. (assembly GCA_030642405.1). Lineage (GTDB taxonomy): Bacteria > Desulfobacterota > Desulfobacteria > Desulfobacterales > Desulfosarcinaceae > Desulfosarcina. The sequence continues at coordinate 4,686 of DAOWNV010000160.1, read as the reverse complement.
GCCGTCCAGCACCAAGTTGGAAGTGGCTGCCAGATCGGTTCGGGATGAAGTGTATACCGTTCGTCCGTTTAAGGTGTCAATCGCTTGCAGCTTGCCGTTTTGAACAACATAAATGAGTTTGCCGGCCATATCCGAAGCCGGTTGTGAGACGGGCCCTAATGTTGTCCAGATCTTTTCGTCATTTGAATAGCAACTAAGCGTGCCGTCAGCTTCCGAATATGCACTAAAGATAATATAATCCTTACCTTGCCTTTCAACGGCCAGAGGGCAGTGGAAGAAGGTATATCTATTGCCAAAGGCATAAGCGGCAGAACTGCCTGTGGCCGTGTTGATTGAGAGGAATTTGTTCTTGCCTTTGATGCGCATGAGTGCATAGGCGTTCTTTTGTGCATCCGGGCTGAGAATGATTCGGCTGATTTTTTCCGCTCGAGCGTCATCGTGAGGATATCGCCATAGCTCCTTTGCTTCCTGGTTCAGTCCGTAAAGATACCCATAATGCGTAAAATAAAGACTGCTGTCCGCACCCAAAATCGGTGGGTTGAAAAGCCTGAAATCATCCTTATCTATATCTATGGTTTTTATAAGCTCGCCCTTTTTCTCCAGGTCATAGAGCGCGATACGATTTTCACCTATCGAATAGAGGACACCCGCGCTGTTCACCAGAACATTGGCTCCAGGAGGAACACTGATCGATTTATACCAGTTATCACGACCATTAAAATGCACGGCATAAAGATTCGTACTGGTATCTGTCGGCTTAGCAAATAGGAAAATGTTATTCTTATAAATGGCCGGATTAGAGATAACTAATTCTTTCGACCGGAAGTCTTTCAACTTGAAGGTTGTTTTTTCCAGAAAAAATTTCCACGCAGTTCTATCCGTCGGCAATGTGGGGGAACGCTCGATTTGGTATTCAAGAATCAGTCGGGGTTTTTTGGCGGAAATTTCACCAAAGTCTTTCAGCGAATAGTAGTTCCATTCACTGAGTCTGCTCTTGGATAACAGCCATAATGACAGGGATTGGTTCTCGCTTTTGGCCGTTTTCACAACTTCGCGCACCAGCCCCTCCGAGGTCGCATCAAAAATTGTTTGACCGCTTTTCGCGGTCCATTTGCCAATCGATTTCCCTTGGCCTTGGGCATTGGTGAAAACTCGAACCAATTGGGGATTGTCGTTGGCCGGGATTCCAACCAGCCGTATGGTTGCTTTCGTAATTCGGGCGCCGGACGGAATTGCCTTCATGTTGAAGCGAAGCCGAATGGCACAAGTAGACTGGATGGGAGATGATCCGTCAGCCGAAATCTTAAGCATTTTTTCGGAACCTATTGGTTCATTGACGGCTTCTTCCGGTAGCAACACGGTCGTTACTGTTAATTCGGCCGAAGCCGTACTAATCGATATAAAAATGCTAAGAACGACTATCAGGCCGAGCGCGGTATTGCGTATTATAGTTCGCATGGAATTGCTCCTATCATGGCACGTACAGTACCAACCTGGTCGGATTATGATCGATTTCATAGCTAAGCGAGTGAACGAAAACAAACCCCTTGAACGAGACGGCTGACAGAGCGTGGGTATTTTGTTCCTGCTGATCCCATGGATTGGTGATATTTCTCTTTAACCAGGTTCTCTGAGAGTCGCTTAAAATAAATAAACAGGCCTCAATGGTTGTTTTTCTCCGAAAGGAGCCCATCAGGTTCAATCTGTCATTTACGACCTGCAAGGCACTGCTAATCGGCTTACAGATAGATCCATCGTCCATGGGCATATCGGCATACTGCACCCATGTTTTACCGTCTACTGAAGTCCACATATCCTCCAACGGGTCTCCGAATGGTTCTGCACAACCGCCGTATATCCAGATTTGATCTTTAAAAACCGTGGAAGCGAGCATGCAGCGCGGGTCCCACATCGGATCGGGATTGTCATATGGTTGCCAGTTGCCGTCGAAATCCACACTGTGGACATCATTTAGTGCATTGCCGGCCGCGTCCATTCCGCCTATGACCCACAACTTCTTTTGGAAAACGATACAGGCATGCCCCATGCGAGCCGGCCAATTGCCTTGCTGGTGTCGCCACTGGGCCTTTTCGACATCGTACGTCCATATCTGATTAGAACAGTTATCCGGATCTGATCTACTGCCGCCGACCAGCCATAATTGGTTGTCAAAATAAACGCCGGGGCTGGTTTCCATTTTATCAGGGACCGTTTCATTCTCCAGATTCCATGCTGAATAGGGATACTTTGATGAATAGAGGCATGCCTTTCCGTCCTTTATAAATATCCCATACAGGTCAACCTGCCCCCGGTTAAACAATACCGCCGGAGATCCGTAACGAGAAAAGCCGCTCATCGGATGCCACCCGGATTGTAAAACCGGAACGGTAATCTGCGACTCACGGCGTAGCGTTTGATCAGCCTTATCGGTTGCCACGAGTTTATATATGGTACCGTTCAAGTCAGGGGCGTCTTTCGGGTAAATAAACTCTTTGCCATTTTCATAACCAGCTACACCTGCGGTAAAGGTCTCCAGTATCCTGTTATTTTTATACAGCACAACTTTGCCTGCGTTTATGGTATTCCACTTAAGGGTAAACGCCTGTTTATCTTTTTCCATGGCGATATAGGGAGGGTCGGCCTCAAAGTAAAGAAGTTGGAATACACCAGCCTTTTTCTCTATTTCCAGGATCTTTCCAAATTTTTCGTAGCCGGAAATACTGACGCCGATTTTCACATTAGCTTGACCCGGTGCCGTGCAGCATTCGAAATCACGAAGGCATAAGGTTTTGCTTTCACGGGGTTGAAACACTTTATTTGACAGACGAAAGGTCCATACCGCTTGTCCTGAAACTTGTTTATAGATTTTATCCTTCCAGTCTGCCGGTGCGTCGATTGTAAGATTCGTACTCTGCTCCACCGTGCCGACGAGATCTTCAGCCCCTGTTCCGATGGAAAATGACAGGGTCAGATCACCCCGACTGCCGAATCCTGAAAACACCACGCTTTCATCCGAAAGATTGGTAATCTCAAGGACGATTTTATTCGTACCTTTATTCCCATCCCCTATGGCAATGCAGGCATTTCGGATTTTTACGCCAAGTGGTAACGAAATGTCAGTCATTCGTTGTTTTCCTCCCGAAGGATGACGGTCAATTTTTTTTCTATCCGGCGGTCTTCTTCGTCACTCAACACCAGGGTATATGTCGTTTCTGCAACGACCTTTGTGCGAAAATATTTGCCAAAGGGCGGCAATTTTTCCCAGAGTTTGACAGGATCCTTGTCTTTTTCTGTTGAAAATAAACTTAAACGCGTGCCGCCCTGTAATGTCCATGCCAGGGTGATATTGGTGTTAACCGATACTGCTATCACGCCTTCTTGCACCCAAAAATTCAGGATTACCATGGGATTCAACTTTAACTTCAGCCACCCCTCGAAGATTTCTTGAAGTACCGGCGAGAAGCCTGCCCGATCGCCGGCCGGTTCGATCTTATCGAATTCCTTCCACAAGGTCACCTGAGGCCGGCAGGCCCAGGACCACTGGCCAAAATCGTCAGACGGTTTCGGCATACGCAGGTCCCCGCTTTGACTAATGATCGGCGCAGCCTGAAAAAAGACTGTTTTCACCGTTTTGGCGGCAGAACGCAATCGAGACGGCAATTGGCCGTATGTTTTCGGCAAGATGCCGGTGCGGGCATGGACTTTGGCCTGGGGGTCCATCAGGAGAGTAAGTAGCAGCGGTGTTTCGCAATCGACTCCAAGCGGATGGCCGTATTCGATCAGGCCCTCATGGCTTGTACTTCTGGCACCGGCGGCAGGATAGAAGGGCCCGGTTTGCCCGGATGACCCAGCGTTCCTGAAGAAACCCACCAGACCATCGTTATCATTTTGCGCATCGCCGAGCAGGAGAGGAAATTTGACTTGAGTAAATCCTCCGGTGGAGAATTTCCCCGTTTGATCCATGGTCTGATTGTAGGCCGGCAATCCCGCTAATTCCAGTTGTAGGGATGCCCGCACCAGGGCGAGCGGCCGACCAACGAGCACCGATAACAATGGATCGTCCTCCGGGGCGCCCGAATCCATTTTCCCAAGCGCTTCATCCAAAAGATTCCAAAAGGCATTGCCGGTATCTGCGTCCATTGCCTCTAAGTATGCAACAAAATTTCTTAGTTCAGGATTCAGGATTTCTTTCGGCTTCAGTGCCGTACCAGGCCAGGGTACCCAGAAGAAGGCCTTTAAATCTTTTTTCGGCCTACCACCGCTGCCACCTGAGGCAGATACCCGCAGGATCTTTTGTAAGGCGCCCAAGGGTGTACCGTGACCGTCGAAAAAAAGCAGGTTCCTATCCAGATGATTGGGGGTCATCCAGCCGCAAATAGGGCTGTTCACCGGGTAGGTCCCCTGCGGATTTATGGCTGGCTGCCAATCGAAATTCAAACGCAATGGCTGGGCTATCCGGGGGGAAAATTGTATAATCGATTTATTTTCTTCACCCTGGGTCAACAGGCTCGAGGCCCGAACAGAATTATGGAGACTTTCCGCCGGAAGATCCAGGGTTTGTCCGAAGGCATCCACGATGGAAAGAGTTATCAGTTCGGCATATCCGGCCCGAATAGGTAAGAAGGGTTTGTCTGGATCCGGTGACGCATAATTCGCATCTTTAATGAGGGCGGCTATGGGATCGAG
>DAOWNV010000317.1 GCA_030642405.1 Desulfosarcina sp. | reverse complement strand
TTCCATTTGCGAACGGGAAAAAATCTCATATTCAAACCACTTGCAATAGAACACCGTTGAGGCGATCTACAAATAGTCGTCGCCATAAATTTAAAAAACTTTATAGTAATATCCAACTGGTATTAAGTTTTTTAATAGTTTGAATATAAATATTGTAAATCTGCGGATAGGAAAAAAGCGATGAACACAGACTTGAGGACGCGCTAAAGATGTAAAAGTGAAACAATCAGGTGAACCATTATAAACCCACGCACTATCATTGCCGCCGCTTCGGTTCAGGTTGTTCGGCAATTTGCTAAAAAACCGGTTATAAAGGTCTGAAAAGCGAGTGTATCACCAAAAAATTCAATCTGAACATCAACGACAATCAATTTAACCGGCCAGGGAAATTCGGTTTGCAGTTTTACAAAATCTTTCAACGTCGTGACTAAAACTTCAGCATTATAAGATTTTGTGCTTTCTACAATTTGATCCAGATCGGTAAAGTCATAACGATGGTGATCGGAAAAAGAGAGAGTGTATAACAAATCGCAGCCGGCGGCCCTCAATGAATTATAAAATTGATCGTTATTTGCAAGGCCGGCAAACGCAACAACCTTTTTTCCTTTTAGAAAGGAGATATTTTCCCTCTCATTAATAAATGGATCTCTTTCTTTACCGTATTTTCGTATAACCGGGATATGCCGTGTATGAAAAATCGGCAAAGAACCTGAAACCTGGTCAAAACGGGAAGGGATCTCTCCTTCTTGGCTGCGAGTAAACAAGATGGCATGGGCACGTTTCAAAGCCGTAACGGGTTCTCGTAAAATACCCCGGGGAAGAATGTGCCCATTACCAAAAGGTGAACGGTGATCCATCAACACAAGGTTCAGGTCCCGGTTCAATCGTAGATGTTGGAATGCATCATCTAAAACAATGACATCCGGGTTGAATGATTTAACAGCAACCATACCGGCTTCATAGCGTCGACTCCCTACCACAACGGGAATTCCTTTCAATCGTCCGGCCATCAGGCAGGGCTCATCTCCGACCTTTTCAGGACCCTTGCGTATTGTCTCGCCATCACTGACGATCCCTCCGGTTTTTTCCAACTGCCCGCCATATCCTCGACTGACGACCACAACACGGTATCCCAGATCCCTTAGTATTTGCGCCACATGAATCGTCATCGGCGTTTTGCCCGTACCACCGGCGACAAGGTTGCCGATTGATATCACTCGGCAAGGAAGTGTCTTGGAAAAAAGGACTCCTTTTTCGTACAACCGGGCGCGGAGTGCCATCGCACCTCCGTAAAAAATGGAAAGGATGTATAAAAAAGTTTTCAAGAAGAAAAATTGAGCCGAGTTTTCCCCTTTTATAATGGATTCTACGCGATTTCGAAAACGCTTAAATTGGTTAGATGAAATAGCCATATTTAAAATGAAAAAATAATGTCGAGCGTTCGTTTAACCGCCCCTTGGTGGGAAGCAAATACTTCGTGGGCAGACCGACCCATCAATTGATTTTGTTCCCGATTGGAGATTAATCGCATGATTTGGTTTGCCAATTGATCCGAATCGCTAACCCGAACCGCACCACCTGCCTTTACCAGAGTTTGGCAGATCCATTCAAAATCTTCAGTGTGGGGCCCGAACAGAACCGGCTTGCGTACTGAAGCAGGTTCAAGCGGGTTGTGACCTCCTGCCCTGACCAGACTCCCCCCTACAAATGCGACATCCGCCAATGCGTACAGCCATCGAAGAATTCCAATTCGATCGATGATAACTACATTAAAAGCCATCTGTTTTATTTCCAATTCATCCAATGTAACTGCATCGGTTCCTTGATGATTAAAAAGCTTGCACACAACAGCAGCTCTTTCCGGATCCCTGGGAGCAACAATCAGTATGGATTCAATCCCCTCTTGGCACATCTTACGATAGGCATCGGATAATATCTCCTCCTCCCCTTCATGTGTGCTGCCGGCAACCAATACAGGGAGGTTTTCCGGTAGAAATAATTGTTTTGATATCAATTGAAGCTTTTCTTCGGAAACGTTCACGGGCTCCTGGTCGAATTTAATGTTCCCAACGGTTACGATTTGCTCCTTACAAACGCCGAGGTCTTCAAACCGTTCCCTGTCCCTAAGTGTCTGAACGCATATTTTTGTAAAAATCGACAATAAAGGCGCCATGAGAAAACCAACACGTTTGTACCCAGTGTAAGAACGTTTCGACAACCGTGCGTTTACAAGATAAACGGGAATGTTATATCTTTTTAACCGATAAAGAAAATTGGGCCAGATATCAGTCTCAACAATGACCACCTTGCGCGGGGCGATTACTTTCAGTGCACGGTTCACTGAAAAAAACAGATCATAAGGAAAATATCTCACTTCACTCACGTATGGAGCAGCTACGCGTAGCGCAGTTTCATAACCGGATTGGGTGGAGGCGGTAAAAACCAGTTGACCGGCACCAACCTTTTCGGCCAATATTTTTACCAGTGGTTCAGCAGAAAGAACCTCACCAACGGAAAGGGCGTGTATCCAAATACGACCCCGGTTCTTTTTAGTTGCTGTGATGACCGTCTTTTTGGAAATCGCTTTCATAAAAAACCGTTTCCAGAAAGTGTGACGGTGTTTTTTCCTGTGCATTACCAAAGGCACCCAAATCGGAAAAAAAATGCATATCGCCATGATCATCAATATATTGTATAATAAAAATGCAATGGCAGGCTTCTCCGCCACCACAGTCCTTCGCCTGAATACCATTTAACTCCCCTTAAGCAACAGGAAAAACGACATACTAAAAAACACCAAATTCGCCACCCAGGCCGCCACCAACGGCGGCAACATTTCCGCGTAACCCAGAGAGAGGCAAAAACTATGGAAAATCCAATACAAAAAAACGATTCCTAATCCATATGCAATACTCACCGGCATCCCCTCCCGTAATTTTCCTCGCAGAGCAATGGCTGTTCCAAGGATACTGAGGAAAATGCATACAAATGGAGCGGCAATTTTACCATGATAGTCTACTCGATAGCGAATGGCGCTGTACCCCTCCAATTCCACTTTTTCTATCGTTCGGCCCAACTCTATCAATCCCATTTCATCGGACCGTTTTGCTGCCTGAGCCAAGTCATCGGGG
>DAOWNV010000314.1 GCA_030642405.1 Desulfosarcina sp. | reverse complement strand
GGCAAACGGCTGTCGAACTGGGGTGTGGCGACAGCATCCCTTGCTTTTGCCCTACGAAAAGTCTCTTTGAATTTCTCATGAACAGCGCACTCCTCCGACATAACAAACCGGGTGCCCATTTGAATGCCGGAAGCGCCCATCATCAATAGGTGAGCCATCATCCTTCCGGTGGCAATCCCGCCGGCAACAAAAATCGGCACCGTATCCACCTTGAACAGAATCTGCTGTAGGAGAATGGTCAAGGAAACGGGTCCAATGTGCCCCCCAGCTTCGGAACCTTCCAAAATCAGTGCATCGGTTCCCATTTTGATTAGTTTCATCGCTAGTTGTTCGGTCGGAGCGAAGCAAATCACCTTGGCCCCACTCTCCTTGGCCCGTCGAATCTCGCTTTCCTTGGGAATGGATCCGGCGAAAGCGATGAGGTGACATTTTATGTCACAAACCATTTCCAACTGATCCAGGTATGCCGGAGCGATGGTAATCAAATTTATACCGAACGGTTTGTCTGATAACGACCGTGTCTCATGAATCTCATCACGGAGCACATCGACAGGTGCATTGCCGCCGGCCAACAATCCAAAACCACCGCAACGCCCCATGTGGCTCACCAGTCTGGGATCACTCACCCAGGTCATGGCTCCGCACATAATGGGAAGTTCACAGCCCAGAAACTGTCGCCCCTTTTCAAAAAATCTATCTAAAAACATGAATATTCTCTTCTGTCATACTATAATCAAGCCTTTAATTCTCTATCGACAGCCCCGCCAACCTCTTTGATGGTATAGGGTTTTTTAACAAACTGCCCGACACCGAGGTTCAATGCTTTTTTAACCCGATCGGTTTCCGCATACCCGCTTGCGATAATCGCCTTCTGCCCCGGATAGATTTTGAGTAGCTCTTCATAGGTCGCCAGTCCATCCATTCCCGGTGGCATCAGCATATCCAGGATCACCAGATCGAAGGTTTTCTCCTTAAGCATTGATACAGCCTCTTCTCCGCTGGAGACCGCGACAACGACATACCCCAGCTCTGCTAAAATGTCCGTCGCAATCAGCCTCTGTTCTTCGACATCATCAACGACCAGAATGGACTCCCCATTTCCATGGTAATAACCAAAAGACTGTTCATCCGAAGGATGGTTGACCTCATCGTCCGTTGCCGGAAAAAACAATTGGAATTGCGTCCCGGTGTTTTCATCACTTTTTACGTCTATGTAACCATGATGATCCAGCACCGTCCCCCAGACAACCGCCAGCCCCAGACCCGTTCCGCTCCTTCCCATAACTTTTTTCGTATAAAACGGCTCGAAAACCTTATTGATATCCTCCCGAGAGATACCAATTCCATTGTCCGACACCTGCAACAACACGTAATCCCCGGCGGGAATCTTTGTATCTCCCATAATCGTTGGATTCAGATACCGGACCTTTGTCACAATGGTGATTTCACCACCTTCGGGCATCGCTTCCGCCGCGTTGGAAACAAGATTCATCACTGTTTTCGACAAATGGACCGATGATCCTGAAATCGAGTTCAGTTTTTTGTCCAAATCAGTCTCAATACTGACATTGGGATGAAACGACAAGATTTTATTGCATTCAGGGCTGTCAATAAAAACAGTGATAATGTCATTTAAATTTACAACCTTTTTGTTGGAGACGCCACGCCTGGCCAATGTCAACAGATCTTGAACGATAACCGCGGCCTTCTCTCCCGACTTTTTTATCGTCAGGATCGGTTTGACCAAAGCGCTGTCCTTGGGGAGTTGCATCAGCAATAGGTCAGGATAGCTAACGATCCCTGACAGAATATTGTTCAAGTCATGAGCAACGCCGCCTGCAATTGTACCCATGAATTCCATTTTCTGAGCATTTTCCAATTTTAATTCAAGTTCATGCCTCTCGGTAATATCCCGAAAATTGGCTACACATCCATCTATTTTGTTGTCCGACCCGGCATACGGCGTATAAACGATATCCATATACCGGCGCCCTAAGGTTGGAAAATTCATCCACGACCGATATTTAACAATTTGCCCGGCAAAAGCCCGATTCATTCTCTTTTTATGCACATTGAGTGTACTGCGGTCTCCCAATACATCCCAAATTTGTTTCCCTATGACATCACTGCGATTTTTTCCGACCGATTGAAGCGCTGCCTCGTTTAACGTCTGGTAAGCGTATGAACGATCGATCAAGGCCAAATGATCCATCGATGTGGCAACAATCCTTTCATACCTTCTTAGATGATCCTCCGCTTTCTCCCTTGTTTCACCCTCTTTCTGAAGTTTTTTGTTGGCCGAAAAGAGTTCCTTTGTTCGACTGTTCACCTTTTTTTGAAGTATAACATTCATCGTAACAATAAGAAGTACAACGAAGCCGGTGCCGAAAAAAAATAATTTTGCAGATTTGGGCAACTCCCACATGACGGGTGTCACCAACCACTTTTTCAGCGTCTGTGTATAGAACGGGTCCTTTTCTATTTGCATTTTTCTCAAGTGAACATCGATAGTGGTTATCAGATCCAATTTCGATTGTTTCGGGGCAGCGTAACGGACTTCGATAGGATTAAACATGATGGGTGTTTCATTAACAGGGTAATAAGGTTTATTCTGTAGCCCGAAAAGCCTGTTGACCAGTCCGGCCTTCACACGACCGGCTTCGATCAACTCAAACACCACGTCGTATCCATCCGCCTCGATAAATCTACAATTTATATTAAACCTGGCCGTTAAATCCCTCAAAGCATAATAATGGATATCCTTCATTTTGACGGCAACCTTTTTTGATTCCAAATCCAGGACCGACGTAATTTTAGAATTTTTAGGCACAAAGACCTCCGCCCAGTTGGTGATCACCGTCTCGTAGGTAAAATTGTATTTTTGGGCTCTCTCTTTTGAAAAAGCAATCGCCGTTAGTAGATCGATATCACCTTTATCCAAGCTGTCCAAGCAATCTGTCCATGTACATGGTATATACCTTATCTCCCATTTTTCCTTTTGAGCCACATACTCCAGTAGGTCTACGAAAATTCCTTTGGGTGTTCCGTTACGATCGACAAACACCAGTGGTTTGTTTTCGTACACACCAACGTTTACAATTCTAGCTTCACCGGCATCTATGTTGAACAGAAAAAAGAAAATACAAAGGAAAAACAAACGAAGGGAATGTGTG
>DAOWNV010000331.1 GCA_030642405.1 Desulfosarcina sp. | reverse complement strand
CCCTTCTTCGGGTTCGGCTTCCTGCAATGATCATATGAGCAAATGCCGATTCCAAAAGTAACTATCCGGCAAAAAAGCTTAAAAAGGTAACCATATATTTTGGGTAGGGTCCACTACAGGTTCACACCCCATCCTTCCAAAGCCAGCATTTTTTCTTTCAGGTCTGCACCGCCACCGAAACCGCCGATGGAACCATCTTTGCGGATTACCCGATGGCAGGGAATTAAAACAGAATAGGGATTGTTAGCCATAGTCGTACCCACAAAACGGGCGGCACTCGGCAGGTTGGCCATGCGGGCCACATGACCATATGATGCTGTTTCGCCGTAGGGTATGGTGGCCACAGCGCGATAAACCGCTCGTTGGGAAGGTGTAAATCGAGAAATGTCCATTACCGGCCAGGGAATGTCTATCTTTTTTCCGGAAAAATATTCAATCAACGAATCCGAAATTGCAGCTGCCCCGAGATGACTGTCATCCTTTTCCCAACATCAATCGTCAAAGGGCCGACAGATGGACTGAAGATCACACCTGGGAAGTTTTACTTGCGTTAAGCGAAAAGGCTCAAGGCAGAAAATCACCGCACCGTATCCGAAATCGGTTTCAACGATCCGATAACGGTTCAAAACACCCCTCTCTCCAGGTCAAACAAAATTTTTGGGAGGTGTTCATTTTCACCTGCTAAAAAAAACCCCGGCAGAAACATCTCGTCGGGGGTTTGAACATCTGGAACGCCGTCGATTAGGTCTCTTCGATAACGATGGCGCCTTCTTCACATACTTCTACGCAGCTGTCACAGCCAAGACACTCTTCCGCATTTACAGGAACGGATTTTTCGTCCTGCATTTCAAACACTTCCACGGGACAGACATCGACGCACTCTTCGCAGCCAACGCATTTGGACTCGTCTACGATCGGATTAAAAGCCATCTTTAATTTCTCCTTTCAATTAGTTTATTTCGTGATGATCCATTATCATCAAAGGTCATTTTTTATGGCAATGGCTTATAATAAAAAAAACAGCCAGTCAAGCGTTGAAAATGTTTTTTTAATCCCTTGAAAATATCGACCAAATCCGCGGGATATGGACATTTAAGGGTGATATCATCTGATTATCGGCATAACAGTGTGGTACATTCATTCTTCCACCAATACAATCAGCGTGTGACAAAGGGCGGATTGCGCATCTCTTTTTCGGAGGTCACCTTTTCCCGGCAACAAATCGTGGATGACGTCTACCGGCTTTCGGTTTATCGCAGCAAAAAGAGAGACCGTGACCACTTCCGTTGAGTTCGGACAGGTAATCGATGCTGTCAGCGAGGATAGGTCCGAAGAAGAAAAATTCCCATCTTTGGCCAGTTTATATAGTTTCTCGCTCAGTACAGGTCCATCATCACCGGAAGAAAGCGGCACTTGAAGTTCGATCAACTTTTCAAGGTTTATCTCTTCCCCATAAATATCCAGCAAGGTTTCCATTACAAATGGGCTGGTTGTCAGTAACATTTCGGGGAAATCAGCCGCAGCCAATGTTGCCCAGGCACGAATTCGCTGTATTGTCTGTTTGGCCCCAGGATCCTCTTGCCAAATAGAATCGCCGGGAAGCCGTCGTTTGAATTTAGCTTCATCCGCACCTTCCATCATCGAAAGAAAACCCTTTTCCAAGACCTTGAACTTGCTCAGGTCTTGGTACAGATTGTTGACTGCCCGGTCATTTTCCTGGGCAACAGACAGAAAAAGCCGTGCGCTGAACACCAATTCCGATTCTTCAGGTTGGATTTCCGGGGAAAGACAGCGGTTGATTTCAGATCGGATGCGATTAACGGCAGTTTCACCAAAAAATGGAATTTCGCCCTGCATGTTACTGGAATAATCGGCCCCTGCCGCCCCCCCCCCAGGATTCATTTTCGCCCATTCGGTGAACTCCACCAAAGCCGAATGCAACCGTTCATTATTTTTGTCGATGGGTGTACGAATCTCAACGAGCTGCTGTTCCGACAACAAAACTAAATCATCTGGGATATGCGTTTTCAGCGGCTGGTAAACGACCACAGGCCCAAATAGGTTGTTCAGCGCTCGGGCGGTTGATTCCCGCAGATACGTGAAAGGCATATATGTAACTTTCATATCACTTCTCCGCATTATATGGTTCGGCCTTTTAGCCAATCTTATTGTCCCTCGGCACCACTCCCCTATTCAGTAATTGTTCCCGAAGCTGGTCGGCAAGGTGCCAATTCCCGGCCTTCCTCGCACGGTTACGCTTTTCCATCAAGAGTTGCACCTCGGGGTCTTGTGTTTGATCTCCGAAATCGAAAACATTCACCACCATATTGATGTTTTCCAGTGTTTCTATCACTTTTGCGGCACCGGCCGGATTGATCTCTTTTTTCGAGATCAATGTGTTTATCCGCTTGATAATAGAAAAGAGTGCTGCCATGGCAGCGGAAATATTCAAATCGTCATCCATTGCGGTGGTAAATCCATTTTTAATGTCGTAGCAAAGCTGATCCAGTTCCCCGTATTCATCTCCCTGACGGAGATTTTTCAATGCATGAGTACATGCATCCAGACGTTTGAGGGTTTTTCGAACGCCATTCAATCGATTTTCGGAAAACAAGACTGGTTTTCTGTAGTTCACCGATAACAGCCAAAAGCGAATTTCCCTTCCAGTATATCCCATGTCGATCAAAGCCTGAATGGTGAGCGCATCGCCCTCGTCCACTTTTTTTCCGTCTACCAGCACGCGATCACAATGAATCCAGTATTTGGCCATGTCTGTTCCAGTCAGGGCCCCGGCAATGGCAATCTCGTTTTCGTGGTGAGGAAAAACCAGTTCACGACCCGCACAATGGATATCGTAAAAATCACCCAGGTAGTG
>DAOWNV010000297.1 GCA_030642405.1 Desulfosarcina sp. | reverse complement strand
GAATTTTATTAATCCCTAATCCTTTTTTAACAAAAGCATCAAATTGCTAAGGATGTCAACGGTATTATTTTGTACCTCCTGAATACGACACGGGTAAATGAATGAAATCGATTTTGAAAAACATATATGGTGATCAAAAGGCAGAGAATGCCTTTAGACGGCTATCCGTCGTTATGAACATGTTTACTGTTCAAGAATCGAAACCGGAAAAAGAGTTTGTCAACGAAAAAGACGCTGTTCTCATCACCTATGGCGATTCTCTTTGCAAGGATGGAGAACAACCATTGAAAACCTTGCACCGTTTTGCATGTAATCAATTGAAGGACACGTTTTCCGGTATTCATATCCTGCCGTTTTATCCCTATTCGTCGGACGATGGCTTTTCCGTTACCGATTTTCAGGCGATCCGACCTGATTTGGGAAGTTGGGAGTTGATTCAATCCATCGATAGCGATTACGACCTGATGGTCGATCTTGTGGCCAACCATGTATCTGCGAAAAGTCAGTGGTTCGAATCCTATCTGGCAGATGATAAAGGGTTTACGGACTTGGCCATTGAGGTGGATCCGGCCACCGATTTATCAGGGGTGACGCGTCCCAGAACATTGCCTCTACTGACCGCATTCACCAAACGATCGAGTCGGCAGGTGCGCCTGTGGACCACCTTCAGCGCTGATCAAGTCGACCTGAATTATCAGAGCCTAGACGTTTTAGAAAACATGGTTCGTGTACTTCTTTTCTACGTTTCCCAAGGGGCAAAGATGATTCGGCTGGACGCCATCGCCTATTTATGGAAGCAAACCGGAACCCCTTGCATCCATTTGCAACAAACCCATGACATGGTTCGGCTGTTTCGACGGATTTTGGATGTGAAGGCGCCCCATGTCGTATTGATTACCGAGACCAATGTTCCCCATGAAGAGAACGTCGGTTATTTCGGAAACGGGACCGACGAGGCACAAATGGTCTATAATTTCACATTACCGCCGTTGCTATTACACGCACTGTTCATCGGCAGTGCGCGTCTTTTTTCCGATTGGGCTCAGAGCCTGAAAACACCATCGAACCAAACAACCTTTTTCAATTTTACCGCGTCCCATGATGGAATCGGGGTTCGTCCCCTTGAAGGGATTGTATCAGAGAAAGAGATTTGCAAACTTTTGGATCGCATTCGCAACAATGGTGGAAGCATTTCCGAAATGAAGCGTCCGGACGGCTCCAGCCGACCCTATGAAATGAACATCACGTACCTGGATGCGTTGAAAAATCCAGATGATTCCGTCGATCGTTTCGCTGTCGACCGGTTTTTGGCCTCCCAGGCGGTGGCGCTGGCTTTGCCTGGGGTTCCCGCAATTTACATCCACAGTTTGTTGGGCTCGCAAAACTGGGTGGAAGGTCAACAGGTGACGGGGCGCGCCCGGACCATCAACCGTGAAAAACTTCAGGTCCAATCTGTTCTCGAGTCCCTTTCCGATCCTACGTCGGTTCGGGCCGGTATTTTTTTTCCATACCTGAACATGATTCGAATTCGAACCAGGCAACCTGCCTTCCACCCTAATTCCGAAATGCAGATCCTGCATCTCGATGACCGGGTTTTCGCCATTAAACGATTCTGCATCCAGCAGTTACTGTTCGCTTTGAACAATTTTTCCGCAGAGACCCTGACGGTTTGCCTGCCGGAAAAAAGTTCTCAACCTCTTAGCATAGATCTTCTCACAGGGGCTGAGTACCGGATAGATGAAGTTCTTCTTGGTCCATATGAAACACTGTGGTTGACGGTTCCTGCCGGCTGTTGATCCGAATGCCCATTTTTTCCGACACGGAAATGCGTTAAAAATGCATTGATCATCAAAAGCTTACCGTTTCCTTTCGGCGCCTAATTTTTGGCGGTACTGCAAAACCGTGCCAATGAACGGACCATGATAATTCTTATTTTTGTAAGGTAAACATGAAAGTCGCCTTTGTTCATTACCATCTTAAAACAGGCGGTGTTAATACCGTCTTGAAAGCCCAGGTTGAAGCTGTCCACGAGCATTGTGAGACATTGGTGTTGACGGGTGACCGATCAAACATCATATTACCCTGCAAAATAGTGGAAATTCCCGGGCTTGGATATGATTTGCCCAACGCCAAGCTCTCCTATACGGACAGGGTTGCGGAAAGGATCCTTGCAATCCTTAGCGAAAAGTGGCCGGGTGGATGTGATTTGCTGCATATTCACAATCCGACGTTGGCCAAGAATCGGCAATTTCTTCAGATTATTAAACGGTTGCAGCAGGCAGGGCTCAACCTTTTTTTGCAAATTCACGATTTTGCCGAGGATGGTCGGCCGAACACCTATTTTGAAGAAGAGTACCCGGCAAATTGTCATTACGGGGTGATCAACACAAGGGATGCTGATATTCTTGAAACTGCCGGATTGAAAAAACAGGGCCTGCATATTCTACCCAATCCGGTTGAAGGTTTTTTTGTCCCAGCAGATTGTCGTCCAAATGCGACAGTGATCTATCCGGTTCGTGCAATCCGTCGCAAAAATTTAGGAGAAGCCTTACTTCTCTCTTGTTTCTTCGATCCTGTTTTGCGGCTTGCCATTACCCAGCCACCGAACAGTCCCGTCGACATGGCCGCCTACCGGGACTGGATTAAATGGTCAAAACAGGCTTTGTTACCCGTTGATTTTGAGGTTGGTTCAACCCTGGATTTCCCGACGCTTATTGGAGGAGCGGAATCGGTGATTACGACCAGTATTAACGAAGGATTCGGCCTTACTTTTTTAGAGCCGTGGACGGCAGGGAAGTTGCTTTGGGGGCGACGTATCCCCGAAATCTGCACCGATTTTGAAAACAAAGGAGTGCGGCTGGATTCCCTTTACGAACGGATCGATGTCCCTTTGCCTTGGATTGATATCGATTCCTTTACAAGAGATTGGCACAAGGCGGTATTTGATGCGTGCGCACACTATGGCCACGCCATTGACGTCGATGAAGTGAGCCATGCCTTTGCCCAAATGACCAGCTGTGGCATGGTTGATTTTGGATTGTTGAACGAAAAATTTCAGCGACAGGTCCTTAGCCGGTTAACCACCGATCCCTCGACCAAAAAGGAGATGATCGATTTAAATCCCTGGCTGGCCAAACCAGGTATAGTACCGGATCCGGATGGGTTGATCCATAATAACCGCTTGGCGATCAAACGCCATTACAATCTTCAGCAGTACCGGAATCGCCTATTGGAGATTTACCAGGATGTTATTAGTCAACCTGTTCACCATCGGATCGATAAACGTTCCTTGGTTGAATCGTTTATAGATATAAATCATTTCCCGCTGCTCAAATGGAGCGTTTATGAAAGATAAAGAACTATTGATCAACAAACACATCCGCCCCATGGCGCCCATTGCAACCGGCATAACACCGGAATTAAGGAAATTAAAACGATTCAAGGCCATGCTTTTCGATGTATACGGCACTTTGTTGATCAGCAGGGCGGGCGAGATCGGTTTCGACCAG
>DAOWNV010000127.1 GCA_030642405.1 Desulfosarcina sp. | reverse complement strand
TCCACACATGCACCATAATCGGGCTTGGCGGTACCTTCCATGATCCCCGGGATTTCGCGAAACTGACGACGTACCTCTTCGACCACGGCGCCACCGGCGTTACCAACCGCCCTCATGGCGATGGAGGCAAACAGGTAGGGCAGCAAACCACCTATGAACAAGCCGATAATAACATTAACGTCGGACAGATCGAAAGCCAGGGCTTCTCCCCCCTTAATCTGGAACTCCATCACGTAAGCTGAGAACAGAACCAATGCGGCCAGGCCGGCAGATCCGATAGCGTATCCTTTGGTAACGGCCTTGGTGGTATTTCCAACGGCATCCAAAGGATCGGTGACGGCGCGGACACTTTCGTCCATGTCAGCCATTTCGGCGATTCCACCGGCGTTATCGGTGATGGGGCCGTAGGCATCGATGGCGATGACCATACCAGTCATGGAAAGCATGGACATGGCGGCCATTGCGATTCCGTATAGATCACCCAGTTTGTAGGCAAAGAAGATCGCGGCACAGATGGCCAGGACCGGCAATGCGGTCGCTTGCATGGAGACGGCCAGACCGGCAATGATGTTGGTTCCGTGACCTGTGGTGGAAGCTTCGGCGATGCTCTTCACCGGTTTGTAAATACCGGTGTAGTACTCGGTTATGATAACGATGACCACTGTAAGAACCAGGCCAATCAACGTACAATAGTAAATATTCATGGCGGAGACATCACCCAGGTCGCCCATGTACTTCATACAGGCAAAGTAGAAGGCGATACCGGCAATAATAGCGGCACCGAACATGCCTTTGTACAGGGCGCCCATAATGTAGCCACTGCTGCCCAAACGGACGAAGAATATGGCGATCATGGAGGCAAGGATGGAGATGGCGCCAAGAATCAACGGAAACTCCATGGCCATGGCAACTTTGGGGTAGATCAAGTGGCCGATGAGCATGGCAGCCACGGCGGTAACGGCATAGGTCTCGAACAGATCGGCAGCCATACCGGCACAGTCACCAACGTTGTCACCAACGTTGTCGGCTATGGTGGCGGGGTTTCTGGGGTCGTCTTCGGGAATTCCGGCTTCGAGCTTACCCACCAGGTCGGCGCCGACATCGGCACCCTTGGTGAAAATTCCGCCGCCCAAACGAGCAAAGATGGAGATCAGGCTTCCACCAAAACCGAGAGCAACCAGGGCAATAACGTCGTGGGTATATGCATAGTAGCCGGCCACGGAGGCCAGGGCCAAACCAGCAACGATCATACCGGTCACCGCACCACCTTTGAAAGCCATGGCGAGGCCTGCGGCCATTCCGTTTTTCGCAGCTTCAGCGGTACGAACGTTCGCCAGTACGGAAACGCGCATGCCGATATAGCCTGCCATGAATGAAGCCACGGCACCAATGAGAAATCCAAAGGCTGTTTGGGCACCCATGGTAGCGAAAATAATGCCGAAGATGACGATTCCGGCGATCCCCATGCTTTTGAGCTGACGGTTCAGGTAGGCAATGGCGCCTTCCTGGATCGCGCGTGCAATTTCTTGCATTTTTTCATCACCGGCGGGGGCACCCTTCACGATGCCTGCAAGGATAATAGCAAAAAGCACCCCTGCAACACCGACCAACGTACAAGCGAGTGGAATGTTGTTTGTTACAGCTTCCATTCTTTCCTCCAATTAGTGTTTTGCGTAAAAATCAAGGTTTCCTGTTAAACCGATTCATGGCTTCCTTCGCACCGTCGCAAAGGATCGCCTTTACAGCCTCTACAGCCCGTGACAGAAAATGTTCCAACGTGGCTTTTTGTTTAGAATCAAAATCACCGAGAACGTGATCCACCATCCCAATAGCGGCTGTAGGCCGCCCAACGCCCATGCGCACCCGAACAAATACATCGGTCCCCAGGGCGTCAATCAGGGACCTTAGTCCATTGTGTCCTCCATCCCCCCCTTTCTCTTTAATTTTCAATCTTTCATAATCAAGGTCAATGTCATCGTGGATGACGACCATATCCTCAAATGAAATCTTGTAGGATTGCAAGACTCCTCCAACGGGGCCGCCGGACCGATTCATAAAGGAGAGCGGCTTGGCGGTCAGTACCGGAAGGCCTTCAATTTTTCCACCAGCAATCTGTGCGTTTATTCCATGGTTACGGTTGATCAGCCCATACTTTTTTATCAGCCGATCAACGATCATGAATCCAATATTGTGGCGGGTAGAAGTATATGCCTGTCCTGGATTGCCGAGACCGACGATCAGGTATCGTCTATTTTCAACCTTCACGCTACAAACAGACCAAAGCAATGATCATTTCAGATAAATAAAGGTTACTCGGCAGCCGGTTCTTCACCCGTCTCCGCAGCTTCGGCGTCTTCTTCAGCCATCTCTTCATCTTCTTCACCTTCCACCTCCTCTTCCTCAAACTTGGTGGTGAGGACAGTCAGGATAGTGAAGTTGACATCGGCTTGAATTTCAACATCTCCCTCCAGTTGGAGATCTGCAAGATGAAAAGAATCACCGATATTCATATCACTGACATCGATGGTAACATTTTCCGGAATCCGGTCGGGCAAGCAGAAAACTTCAAGTTCCCTGCGAACAATTTGCAGCATCCCACCCAGCTCCACGCCAACACTTGTTCCGGTGGTAACAACTGGTACCATAACTTTGATTTTTTGATCCATACTCACTTCGTAAAAATCCAGATGCAGCAGATTATTAGAAACCGGATGTTTTTGCAACTCTTTGATCATGACATTACGGTTGCCGTCAACACCTTCAATCTCCAATGTTATCAGTTTCTGAATAACGGCTCCTGCTTTGAAGATGACTTCAAGATCCGCTTTTTCAATTGTCAATTTCATCGATTCAGTGTTTGGCCCGTATAAAACTGCGGGGATTTTTCCTTCCTTTCGTAGAACTCTTGCAGGTCCGTTCCCCACGGCCTTACGTTGACTCACTTTCAAACGCTGTATATCCAAAGATCTTTTCCTCCTTAAATAGTATTACACAAACAGGGATGTTACCGAATCCCCTGCGTAGCTTCTGATAATGGCTTCCCCTACCAGGCTGGATATGGAAAGCACCGTAATTTTCTTACATGTTGCCGCCTTTTTGTTAAGCGGAATCGTATCCGTACAAACAATGCTGGTAACGGGCGACTCATTCAGTCGATCCACGGCCGGGCCGGAAAGAACCGCGTGGGCACAACAGGCATGAACTTCTTTTGCACCCCGATCCATGATGGCATTTACCGCTGCAGTTATCGTACCGGCGGTATCAATCATATCGTCCTGAATAATGACCGTCTTGTCCTTCACATCACCAATCAACTCCATGGCCTTAGCCTGATTCGGTGCGGATCGTCGTTTGTCCACAATAGCCAATCCGGCATCAAGTCGTTTGGCAAAAGCACGTGCCCGCTCCACACCACCGGCGTCAGGCGATACGATGACCAAATTGTCATGGAACTTGGTTTTGATATAATCTAACAGAACGGGGGCCGCATAGAGGTTATCAACAGGAATGTTGAAAAAACCTTGAATTTGACCGGCATGCAGGTCCATTGTGATCACACGGGTAGCACCGGCAGTTGTCAGAAGGTCAGCAACCAGTTTTGCACTGATAGGCACTCGCGGAGCTACTTTTTTGTCCTGTCGTGCGTATCCATAATAAGGTATAACCGCAGTGATCAGGCGTGCGGAAGCCCGCTTGAGAGCATCGATCATGAGAAGCAATTCAACTAGATTGTCATTAACCGGTGCGCAGGTGGATTGAACGACAAAAACATCCTTGGCCCGCACATTCTCCTCGATTTCAATCTGAATTTCGCCATCACTGAAACAATTGACGATAGCACCGCACAGCGGCATTCCAAGGTACTTGCTAATTTTATTTGATAAAGCCAAATTGGAATTGCCTGAAAAAATACATAGATTATTTTTACTATCCGTCACTTTTCCTAACGATGCTCCCGTATAGGTTAATTGGCTGGGGCGGGAGGATTCGAACCTCCGAATGCAGGAACCAAAATCCTGTGTCTTGCCACTTGACGACGCCCCAGTAGGTAAGGACCGATCCTGATTTCAGGACTCAGCAAAAACCGATGTTCAGATTAGTAAATCCGCGATATAAAACGTCCAGTTTTCATTTTCCTGATCATCACATAAAGCGGTACATGCTGCTTTGGCCCGCTGAACGTTTTTAAACAAGCCATACACCGCTGAACCACTTCCAGACATCAAAGCCCAAGCCGCTCCATTTGCCAGCAACATGCTCTTTATCTTTCCGATGACCGGAATTGCCCTTTCAGTCACCGACTCCAAATCGTTGACAAGATGCCTACCAACATTGAAAAATCGGCCATCAAAATGGAAACTACTAAGTTTTTTTTCGTCCTTTGTCAATCTTAAAGTCAGATTTTTGTATACCCACGCAGTAGACACATTTACATTGGGATAGACGAGCAGAACCGACCATTGAGGTAGGTGAGCGAAAGGGGTAAGTTGGTCGCCTATTCCGGACGCCAGTGCCGGTGTTCCCAACATAAAAAAAGGCACATCGGCACCAATTTTTGTCCCTAATCCCATTAATTCTTCGGTGGAAAAAGGGTTACCAAAATGGTCGTTCAGCGTTGTCAGAACAGACGCAGCATCGCTGCTCCCACCTCCGAGCCCGGCACCCACGGGTATGTTTTTTTGGATATGGATACCCACTTTCCCTGAAGGCAAAACATCTCCTTTGAATGCATTGCGGAAAAAGAGATCAGCGGCACGGAAGGCCAGATTGGTTTGATCTTCAGGAACATCCGGGTGTTGGCAGCTAACCGATATTTCGTCTGTTGCGAAATTAAATGAAAGGGTATCGTACAAGGAAACCGGACAAATCAGTGAATAAAGGTTGTGGTACCCATCAGGACGTTTACCGGTGATGCGAAGAAACAGGTTGATCTTCGCTGGAGCATTTATTGTAGCAGTAGCCATTTTGTCCGAAGAAACCTACCCCGTCTCCTTCACATAAAGAATCCGAAGGTCGTAGAGGATACTTTTAAGCATCGCAGCCTCATCCTTACCCAGGTTTCCCTTTGTTTTTTCTTCCAACATGGAAAGGATGTCGATGGTCTGCTTGGCCAGCGGCAAATTCATATCTTTTTTTCCGGTCATCGGATTGTCCATCATACCCAATTGAACCAAGGCGGAAGAATTGAGAGAAAAAATGAACGTTGCAAAAGTAATGTTCGGCATGGGTGGTGTTGCCGAGGAATTCTTTTCGCCTTCATTGCCGGATGCACCTGCGTTGTCCTGATTTTCAACTGTCATTTTTAATGGCTCCTTAAAATTCAAGTGGTGTTACCGTCTTGACCAAAGAAAGATGGCGCATTTCCTCCACTACATCCTCGGATATGGGTGTATCGGTGGTCAAGAAAATGATGTTGCGATCCCCATCTTCCTCCTGCCCCACTTGCATTCTACCAATATTGATGTTGTATTTTCCTAATGTTGTACCGATCTCTCCGATGGATCCCGGTTTATCAATGTTTTGAATGAGGGCCATATGACCGTGAGGAATCATCTCCAGTCGGAACTTGTCAATTTTAACAATACGGGGATCTTTTTTCCCGAAAATCGTGCCGGAAGCAACGCTTTCCATCTCTGTGGTAATTGCCCTAACGATAATTTGGTTCACGTAGTAATCTGATTCCGCATTACTGGTCTCGGTTACCTTAATACCCCTTTGCTGTGCCATCACATGCGCGTTGACGAAATTCACATCGTCTTTGACCACGGGTGTCAATATCCCCTTAAGCACCGCTGTGGATACAGGTGAGAGATCCAGATCTTTGAAATCGCCGCAGAATTCAACAACGACCTCCTTAATGGGGCCTTTGACCAGTTGGGCCTGCAAACACCCCATACGATCAGCCAGGGTGAGGTAGGGACCGATCTTTTCCAACACCTCTCCTGTTACCGAAGGCATGTTTACCGCGTTGACCACAGTTTCCGCCGTGAGAAAATCAATAATTTGTTGAGCAACGGCCACAGCCACATTGGTCTGGGCTTCCTTGGTGGATGCACCCAGATGGGGAGTACAAATCACCCGCTCATGGGAAATCAGCGGTGTCATGCCCGGCGGTTCGGTTTGGAAAACATCCAACGCCGCACCGGCAACTTTTCCTTCGACAAGGGCCTCGTAAAGATCGTTTTCAACGACAATGCCTCCTCTTGCGCAATTAACAACCATCACACCCGGCTTCATTTTATCGAGAGCGCCCTTGTCGATCATTCCGATGGTCTTTTTCAATTTAGGGACATGAACGGTAATGTAATCAGCCCTTTGATACAACGTATCCAGATCCACAGATTCAAATCCTGCCTTTTGGATCTGCTCCGGAGTAACAAAGGGATCATGAATAATCACGTTCATTTTCAATCCCCTTGCCCGGTCGGCAACAATAGCTCCAATTTTCCCGAAACCGATGATCCCCAGCACTTTATTGTAAATTTCGCGACCCTGGAGTTGTTTTTTCTCCCACCGCCCTTCGCGCAGTGAAGATGTTCCCATGGGGATATTGCGCGTCAGAGCCAGCATCATTGCAATTGCGTGTTCTGCTGTAGTTACAATATTTCCCGTAGGTGTATTCATTACGACTACACCACGTTGGGTAGCTGCTGGAATATCCACGTTATCCAACCCGATCCCTGCGCGACCGACAACCTTGAGCCGTGGTGCTGCCTGTAGCAGTTCTTCTGTCACTTTGGTTGCACTGCGGATCACCAGTGCATCATAATCGGAAATGATTGCCTTGAGTGCATCCGGTTCCAACCCCGTATTCACATCCACTTCGATCCCAGGCGCATCATGGAACATACGGATACCATCCTCACCTAAATTATCGCTAACCAGCACCTTCATTTCGGGTTTCCTTGATTGAAAAATTGATTGTTTTAAAAAGTAATTTGACGAAAATGTATATTTTAGATAAATCCGTTGGAATATTCAACCCCATTTTTCCCATGGGCCATTTTGCAGTCAGATTACATGTTATGGAAACGACAAATGGAAAGGGTGCCGTTTAAAAGAAGCTCACTCCCACTCATTCCAGAAGTCGATGGCTCTTTGTTCATTTTCTATAATAGGCCGCCATGAAATCGAGTAATTCACTTCTTCACCTTTGTGTCTGGGGGTAAACACGGCAACATAAAGGCTTTTCGGTAAATCTGCAAACACCTCAACCCATAAAACTTTATCCACACGAAGATTGAAGTCTCGGCAGATCCGCTTTCCCAGGCTTTCGGCACAGCTGGTTTTAAAAATCCCTCCCTGTTTGCGAACCGCCAAAAGTGCATAGGGGCGGATATAGGCGTACACGGAAGCTCCGGATAAAGAAAAATCGATCACTTTCACTCGCCAGGCACAAGCATGCACGGGTTTTATGCCGGGATCTTCGTCTCGCTCAAGCCTGTAAGTACCATCAAAAATGAGCATGGCCACCTCTTTACAATTTTTGGGGGTAAAGAATTGATAACGGATTTGGCCGTCTTGGGCAAGCTTATCGCTGTCTTGACCCTTAGACGGCATTTTGTTATTGACCAATGTCGGATGCCCATCCACAAATGGTTATTGTTGAATAACAACACCAACAAATGGGCGTTTGCCAAAAACGTTATCCGAACCTCACTACTTTAAAGTTAGGAAGACCTTCATGCTGATTACTGAAATCC
>DAOWNV010000282.1 GCA_030642405.1 Desulfosarcina sp. | reverse complement strand
TTCACCGGCATGGGGCCTTTGAATTGCATGATCAAGAAGTTTACCAACCGTTGCAACAGATTCTGCTCCCCATCCTCCTTTTCTTCTTTTTTTTCGGCGGGGGAAAAGGCATTAACCACATTGACCATGCCGTTATGGTCGATGGTCACCCCGGCATGCGGCCGATCGATGAGAACGTCAGTGATGTACAGTTTGTTGGGTACCAGGTCCAACGCGATCCCGCTGGCCTTAAGCTGTGCCAGAGTGAAAAAGTCTTTTGTTTCGGCGGTATCCTGGATCTCGACCTCATCGACACTTACGTAACCCTCGTACCGGATTTGTGGTTTGGCATCGGTGTGAAGATATCGAACGCGCCCGCTGGAACTTGTGGAGCCCTTGACAATTTGTGCGTTGATCGCATCGTCGACATAAGGTTGAAACGGCTTCAAAGCTATTTTTTTTGTTGAAACCTTCATGTCCGCCTGGATGGGGTTGATGCCGGCTGTCCCTGTCACGCTGACGTTGCCTGCCCGGTTGATCTGCATGGTGACATCCACAGTGCCCTGGCTCTCTTTTTTATTGGAGAAATTTTCCAGCACCATGTTTATTTGATCAACGGACATTCCGGCCGGTTTAGTAAGGGTTCGATCTTCAAAAGCCAGACCCCAGTTATCTACCTCCATTTTCTTGAGCAACAATTGCCAGGGCGGGCCGGGAGACAATTCAGTTTCTTTTTTGTCGGTGGCCTTTTGTGCTTTCAATTTTTCAAGATTTTCCAGAAAAAGATACTGCAGTTCAAATGTTCCATCAGGAGCAAGCCATGTTCTGATTTTGCCATCCGCCGTTTGAATCGTTCCCACAATAGCTTCACGGGCCTGCAGATCGGCGCCGATCTCATGAACGGTAAAGGTTGGTATTGAAATCAACACATCCTTTTTCCCTTTTTCCACCAATTCGAACTCGGTCAGGTCGAAGGTGCCCTTTTCCAAGGTAGCTTCAAGTTGTCCGTCTATAATCGCAACCATATAGTCACCGGACGTATCGACGGTACCCTTCAGGATCTGAAAGGATACTTGTTTTTTGATGTGCTCCCAGATAGGGCTGAGTTGGGTGGCTTTGGTTGAAAAACTTCCCTGAACTCGGGCGGGATCGAGAGTAAGTGTTCCATTTAATTGAAATTGGCTGTCAAGGGGACCCACACCAAAAAAATGATAGGTTCCCTCCTGGTTCTCCAGGGTACTCAGATTTTCCAGCTTGAAGGTGATCGGCGACAAGGTTTCACTGATCGGTTCTTTCTCCAATAAGTTCTCGATTGTCGCTTTGCCGTCGACAACTTCTAAAATTCCAACTATGGCGCGCGGCAATCCGCTTTTCTCTTCCGGTTTTGGATCCGGCTTGCTGAATTTTGCCAGGATATCGCTGATATTCAGCTTGTTGCCGGGCAGGAGCCTGAGCACTCCAAAAGGTTTGTGAACTCGGATGTCCCTGACGGTAAAGGCCCATTTAAAAATGGAGGAGAGTTGCGTATTGACGAATAGTTCTTCGAATCCGGCGAATGGTTCACCATCCGTTTCATAGACCGTCAGGTTGGATGTGGTTGAGGAAAGAAAAAGGGGATTGAGTTTGATTCTTTCAATGGTGACCTTCCGGCCGAGTAGGTTGGACAATTGCTTTTCCACGTTGGGTTTCAACAGTGGGGGAACGACCAAGAAACCAACTATTACATAGATCAAAAATATTCCGCCAAGAATGAGACCGATTTTTTTGATTCTTGTGATACGTTCATTTTTCTTTTCCAATTCATTTGGCATGATGATCACCCTTTTCCTCTTTAAAAAAGCATCATCGTTCGAAAAACACCTCGATCTGGTTGAGGTTTTCCGGATCGAAGTTTTTTATGCTTTGGGTTCGTTCCAAGAAATCTTCAAGCGCGCGGACTGATCCGCCATAGGTGTCCATTACTGATGCCAGCTTAGCAACAATCGGATCATCATCCTCCAGCTTATCGATTAATTCCTCCAAAAGCTCCAGGCCGTCTTTAAAATGCCGTTGGATACCGGAAAAAGCGGCTTTGCGCATTTCATATTTTTTCTGCTCATTGTTGATGACCGGCAGCAATCGCCTTACTGAGAATTCAACCAGTGCATCTCGAGGAGCATTAAATGTCCGTGAGATTTCATCCAGCAGGGAGAGGGATTGCCTGCTGATCACATAAGTTTTTTGTATTCGGTTCTCTGCCCGTACTTTTGCATTTTGCACTTTTTTGGCAATGGCATTGAGGGAGTCGATGTCCTGAGCCAGGTGGTCGAATAATGATTTTTGTTTGATGCCCAACTGCGCGGCCACGATGCTGATGGCCTCGATACAGCCGGCGGAGAGTTTGAATGTCGCTCGAACGGATTGCTTGCCCCGAAGTCCGGAACTGGTGATGAACGCCAATGAACCGCTTCTGGTTTTATCATTTCTATTTGCTCTATTGGCCATATCCGACCTCCATGTTTCGCTTTTCAATGTATTACTCTATAATAATATATTAAAATAATAATGCAACGAAAAGATGCGTGTGTTAAATATTGAACTGTGAATACGGTGTTCATTTTTTTGGTGTCGTAGGTATCCCTCGATAGACTGCCAAGCGGCCAAAGCGTTCGGCGATTTTATCCACCGCTTGATCAACTTTCTCCCAGCTTTTCGTATCGCCATCCGTATTTTCAAATAGTTCCCTTTGTCGGGGAGTGGCGTCACTGATCAATGCCGATGCGCCGACACCAATTAACCGGATCGCCTTGGCCAAGTGCCGGCTGGATAGGAGTTCGTCGGCCTTTAGGTAGAGCGTTTGCGAGGACTGAGTCGGATGATCCAAGGTGACGCTTCGGGTGATTTGTTTAAAATCTTTGTCTTTCAGTTTCAAGGTGATTGTTCGGGCCAGAAACCCCTGACGCCGAAGTTGCCTGCCGACCTCCTGGCTTTGGACCAACAGGTATTGTTTCAAATGTTCACGATTTTTCGTGTCCGTGTTCAAAGTTTTTTCTGTGGATATTGATTTGGTGGGGGCGTGGGCCGCAACACGGGATGCATCGCGTCCGTTGGCGAGATCCATGAGCCGGTAGCCGAATTTTCCCATCCGATCCACCAAAACAGTGGATTTTATTTTCTTCACATCTCCCAACGTGGCAATGCCCATTCGGCTAAGCTGTTTGAAGGCCGTTTTGCCAACCCCTTGTACCTTTTCGACAGCCAAGTTGGTGATGAAATCGGAAACCATGTCCTCGGAAATTACAGTCAGACCGTCGGGTTTTTGCATGTCCGAAGCAATTTTGGATAGAAATTTAAGTGGGGCGACACCGATGGAACAGGTGAGGTTTGTTTGTTTCATGATCCTGGACTTTATGGTGCGGGCCATTACCTCCGGTTTGCCGAATAATCTACCGCAGCCCGCCGCATCAAGGTAAGCTTCATCAATGGAAACTTGGTTAACCACGGGTGAGTAACACCGTAAGATGGTCATGACGGATTGTGATATTTCGCCATAGCGTTCCTTTCGTGATGACACGATGATCAGATCAGGGCAACGCTGCTTGGCCATGAATATGGGCATGGCACTGTATATGCCATATCTGCGAGCCTCGTAGCTGGCAGCCGCAACAACCCCTCTACCGGAGTCGCTGCCAACGACCAGGGGCTTCCCCTTCAACTCCGGTCGATCTCGTTGCTCCACCGATGCAAAAAATGCATCCATGTCAATGTGTAGGATCATGGGTGACATATATATCGCTTTATGTAATTCCGTTCAACTTAAGGATTGTAAATCCAGCCAT
>DAOWNV010000316.1 GCA_030642405.1 Desulfosarcina sp. | reverse complement strand
GAGAAAAACCGCCCAACTGCACAAAGGCCAGCTAGAAGAGATAGACTACCTGCTCAATAGGAAACTCAACGGGTTTGAAGAAACGCAATTAAACAATAAAACGCGGATGGACCGACTCGCGACTGATTTTGCCTCCCAGCAAAAATGTGTAGTCATTATCGAGCAATACCTTAACATGGAAGGTGCTGCAGGTAAAAAAGGTAAAAAAAGGGCGACCCCCGTCACTAAAAGTTCAAAACCATCATCGGACAAAGCCCTCTACCTGTCGTCGAAAAAAGAGTACGACGCGGGAAATTATGAGGCGGCTCGCAAAGGTTTTAAAAAGCTGATGAAAACCTATCCAAAATCCGAACATGCGGATAACTCCCAATTTTGGATCGGTGAAACCTATTATAGTGAAAAGTGGTATGAAAAAGCAATCCTTGAATACCAGAAGGTCATAGAGAATTACCCATCCGGAAATAAAACGCCTGCAGCAATGTTGAAGCAGGGATTTTCCTTTTTGAATATTGGCGAAGCCAACAATGCCCGCCTACTACTCCAAAATTTGGTCTCCAAGCATCCCGGTACGGAAGAAGCCAAAAAAGCCAAGCGCAAACTGGAATCCCTTTAAACCCCATGGTTAAAGTGATCGGTATTGATCCCGGCCTTTCTGATACCGGAATTGGTATCGTTCGCGGTAAGGGGATAAAAATTCATGGTTATGCATACGGCACAATTTCAACATCCAAAACGGAATCGGTAGCCTGTCGGCTTGAGAAAATTTATTCCAAGGTTCTCACTGTACTGGTGGACGAGAAGCCGGATCTCATGGTTATCGAGGATGTTTTTTCCCTTGAAAAATATCCACAATCGGGTATCGTCTTGGGCAAAGTTTGTGGAGTTTTGCTGTTGGCGGGATTTCAGTCGAATGTCTTAGTGACTGAAATCCCAGTGCGTCAGGCCAAGCAAATTCTTACCGGAAACGGCAGAGCCTCCAAACAACAGCTGGAACTGGCGGTCCGTAGCACGCTCGGTCTTGCGTCGCCCATCAAACCTTTTCATGCTTCGGATGCATTGGGGTTGGCATTGATTGGTCTGTTCCGGTATCAGGAAAAGAGGCCGTAATAGAACGGTTGTGGGCTGTGTCATCAGTTGTCGCGGTCTTAACACAGACCGCTTCCTTTTCCGGGCTTGGAGGTAGCATTTTCTTACTACTGATGGAAAAATAGTTAGGCGAAATAGAGATGATCGGATATCTGGAAGGTCGATTGATGAAAAAGGAGGATGACCGGATTCTTCTTTTGGTCAATCATGTGGGCTATGAAGTGCTCGTTCCTGTCGTAGTAATGAAAACCCTTTCAACAAAGGAGATCGGGGACGAGGTCTCATTGTACATCTATTACCAGCAGACGGAGAGGCAGCCCAAGCCTGTGTTGATTGGATTTAACCTGGAGGCTGAAAAGGAATTTTTTCAGCATTTCATATCGGTCGAGGCCATTGGGCCGCTCAAAGCGGTTAAAGCATTGAATATACCGGTAGGCGAAATTGCCCATGCCATCGAAAGTGGTGACGTTAAGTCCTTAAAGCAGCTGAGTGGCATAGGTGATCGGACAGCCAATAAAATTGTGGCTTCTCTTCAGGGGAAGATGAACAGGTTTGCCCTGATAAGGAAAAAAGAAGACCATGTTTTGGCCCCGAGAGACGAGGATTTCGTTCAAATGGTGATGGATGTTCTTGTGTCGCAGCTGGGTCACAAGCACACCGATGCGAGGCAGATGATCGCTGACGCTATGAAAAAGGACAGTACAATTTCAACGGCTGAACAATTGTTCGATGAAATATATCGGGGTCAAAACGAATAAAAACTATCCAACAGGAATCGATCCTTGATGATTGTTTACTTGAAATCGAGGCGCCTGCAATGACAGATCAAATACTTACCCATAGCTCGGAGAATGCAGACATTGTCGACGGTGCCATTCAACCCGATGACAGGGATCCGGATATCCTGTCCCTTCGGCCGGAACGGCTGCATGAGTACGTGGGGCAGGCCGAAGTGGTTGAAACGCTGAAAATTGCCATCGAGGCGGCCAAGTTGAGATCCGAGCCACTGGAGCACGTTATTTTTCACGGACCACCTGGGCTGGGAAAAACAACCCTGGCCCATATTATTGCCAATGAAATGGGTGGAGTGCTAACGGTAACCTCGGGGCCGGCCCTCGAAAAAGGTGGCGATCTCATTGGTATTCTCACCCACTTGGGGACAGGAGATGTTCTTTTCGTTGATGAGATCCATCGAACACCGAAAACCGTTGAAGAGTTTCTCTATCCGGCCATGGAAGATTTCGCCGTTGATTTCATTTTCGACAAGGGAATACATGCCCGCAGCCATCGGTATCGATTGAAGCGGTTTACTTTAGTCGGGGCCACTACAAGGGTGGGGTTGTTGACCGCTCCTTTACGGGATCGCTTCGGTATTTTTCGAAACCTTGATTTTTACGGCCTGGATGACCTGGTGAGCATTACAAAACGTTCGGCCTTGCTGTTGAATGTGGCTATCGATGAATCCGGCGCCCTGGAGTTGGCCAAACGTTCTCGCGGGACACCCCGAATTGCGAATCGGCTTCTCAAAAGAGTACGCGATTATGCCCAGGTACGCGGTGACGGCACTATTTCAAGGCCTAACGTAAAAGCTGCCCTGGCGCTTGAGGGTGTGGATGAAAAAGGGCTTACCCGATTGGATTACCGGTACCTGAAAACCATTATTGATTTCTACAAGGGCGGGCCCGTGGGCATTGAAGCTATTTCAGCTACCCTTCAGGAAGAGTCCGATACACTTGTGGATGTTGTCGAGCCATACCTGCTTAAAATCGGAATGGTGATCCGGACATCGTCCGGGCGTCGGGTTTCGGATGACGCTTATCGTCATTTGGGGGTAACCGTTCAACAAAAGCTCTTTTAAAAGACGGGTTGCGTATAAAACAAATGGGCAAACCAACTCCTTTAATTACGCTACTGACCGACTTCGGACTTGTGGACGAATATGTGGGGGTCATGAAGGGGGTGATTGCCGGGATCAGCCCGGCCACACGGGTTGTGGATATCAGCCATTTTATTGATCCTCAAGATATTGTTCACGGCGCGTTTATCCTGGCG
>DAOWNV010000017.1 GCA_030642405.1 Desulfosarcina sp. | reverse complement strand
TGCCTTGTTGGGTTGCACAACTCGCGACCAATACAAGCAACGGTAAGATATAAAAAAACCTCAGGTACCTTTTCATTCGTCCTCCCCCGTTTTTGTAATGCATCTATTTATGAATGACCTACGCTATTACTTATATACTATGTATGGCAAGAAAATATTGGATTCCAAACAATCTAATGGTTCTTATTTTAATATCGGATTGTTAAGAGAAGTTCTCATTGCTCACAACTATGCCAATATAAATTTGTTCTGTCAATACGAAGGTGTGGTTTCAAGCAATTTTCTAACGGCCGGTTATTGCAACTGTCAATCGCAGACCGTAACACCAGAGCAGTCCGGTTTGTTCGGGTTGTGTATCAATTCAACTGGTCCTCTTCCCGGGTGGACCGGCCACCCTCTTTCCAATCTTGATAACGATACAGATCCTTTTCCAGGAAAAAGAGACAGGCCAATAAAAACGCCATGTCGTCCAATTGACCCAGACCGGGGATGAAATCACTGACCAGATCAAATGGGAGGATCAGGTAGACGATGGCAAGGAAAAAGATAACACCCGATAAGGGTGATATGTTGCGATAACGACCTGTTACGAAATCACCGATCAGCAGAAACAAGAGACGGATGTCTCTGATGATGCGTGCAAACAAGTTCATGTTGGAGGGTGATATTTTAGGCATTTTGCTTTCTCTTTTTAATTCTTTTTGACAACGGGACGGCTTTGGATTTAAATAGCATGCGTGTTGCAACCACCTTTTTAGGAGATAGATAGGATGAACACACAGACGCTGATATTGACGGTTTTGGTTTTATGGCTGATCATGGGTTTGGCTTTTTTATCCGCCTATTCGGAAGTTAAACGCACCGGAGGAGCCTTGGTTGATGCCATGCGTAACAATGAGAGCTTCTTTTTCATCATCAGTATAATTGTGGGATTGGTGGTTATCGGTTTTAAACTGGCATAGAATAACCATTGTTTTCCCATTTGGATATGGACTTCCGGTTATTTGGCGTTTCTTATTTTAGATAGTTTTCTCCGTTCTCCCTCAACCCAATCGATCCGGCTCCACAATCCCTGAAGGATACGAACTTCCCGTTCATCGAGTTGTGTACGGCCAAACAGGCGACGGAAAGACCGCAGAATATGGTCAGGGTTTTGATGGTCAAGATATTCAATTTTCACCAATGTTCGGCGCATGTGCTGGAACATATTTTCAACATCTTTGGTTTTGGCCGCCAACTGCCGGGCTTCCATCGTTGCATTTCCTGCAATCGAAGCCTTTCTCAATTCATACATGAGCAGGGTGGCCGACTGGGAGAGATTCATGGATGGATAGGCTTTGTGTGTAGGAATGGTAACAAACAAATGGCAAAGGTCCAGCTCACTGGTGTGAAGGCCCCTATCCTCCCGTCCAAAAACGAAGGCGATGCGCATCGTGGACGGTTGAGAAAATGTATGCCTGGCTGCTTCTTCGGGGCTTAAGAATGTTTCCCTATATTTCCCGAACCTGCGTGTTGTCCCAAATGCCATATGGCAGTCGGACAGAGCCTCCTGCAAAGTAGAATGCAACGTTGCATGGTTCAAAATTGATCCTGCCTTGAGCGCCATTTTTATAGCCTGAAGGGAATTGTAGTTGGTACAAGGATTGACCAATCGGAGGTCACGAATACCAAAATTCATCATGGAACGACACACGGCCCCAACATTGATCGGTCCTTGGGGTTCGACAAGTACGATGCAGATGTTATCCATTGTCACGCTTATGAACGAACACCTTGGCGACATGAAGGATCAGCGGTGCCGAGTGATAGAATATATCGAATCTTTTTAGTAGACTGACCATTGACCTTGCCAACTGCAGAAATTTCAATTTGAACTGATCAGGCTTTAATGTTGATTAGCTTTGTTGTCAACTTTTAAACGACTAAAATAGCAACCATTACGATAATTATTATCAACAATGGGCCGGAAAAGTGATAGTATGACCTGAAATGAAATCTTCCACTGTCAAAACAAAAAAGAAGGGTACTGGATGAAGTCAGCAAAAGATTATATCATCTTTCCCTTAGACGTGCCTACACCTGGCCAGGCTTTGACCTTGGTCAAACTTTTATCTGAAGACGTGGGGATGTTCAAAATAGGTCTTGAACTGTTTATTAAATCAGGTCCTGACCTGGTTCGTGGGATTCAAGAAGCCGGTACGGCACGGGTTTTTATGGATCTCAAACTTCACGACATTCCCGTTACCGTCAAAAGGGCCATGGCCCAGGTTGCGGAGTTGGGTGTATCTTTCGCAACGGTACACTGTGGTGACAGCCGATCCATGTTGGAAGCCGCAGTAGAAGGCGCAGCCGGAAAGGTGAATGTGCTTGGTGTTACCGTTTTAACCAGTGTCTCTTCAATGGACATCGAAAGAGCGGGTTATAAGGAAAAGTACGCTAAAAACATTGAGCATCTGGTTATCAAAAAAGCGGCCATGGCCAAAGACGCCGGTTGTTCAGGCATCGTCTGTTCAGGCAGGGAGGTAATGGAAATTAAGAACACCTTTGGTAATAGTTTTCAGGCAATAACACCCGGTATTCGGCCCAGCGAAGGGATAATAACAGCGGACGACCAGTCCAGGGTCGTTACCCCTGCCATGGCTATCCAAAGAGGCGCCGATTACCTGGTGATTGGAAGGCCTATCCGTGATGCGACTGATCCACAGGCAACTGCACGTGCAATTGCTGCAAAAATTCAAGGATCTTTGGATAAAAGAAAATAAAAGGGGGCAAGGGATCAAGGCGAAAAGGAGTCCGTGGGCGAGAGAAGGTCCGTAACCCAACAAAAACAGTGTTATTGGAAAAGATTTGGTGTGTACCAGGCTACGAGGTAAGGTAGCGCCAGGTAGCCAGGGATAAAGCAACTATGCAGACCATTAGGACAAATCGGATTTGATTTGGAGAAAATGATTTCATTGGTTATCGGACCTTTATAAAAATCGTCACTCTTAAGCATCCAATCCGAACGTCGTGTGCAGCACCCTGACGGCCAGTTCCGCATATTTTTCCTCGATGATGCAGGAAATCCGGATTTCCGACGTGCTGATCATGATTATATTGATGTTGTCTCTTGCCAATGCGTTGAACATCAATGATGCGACACCGGAATGATTTTTCATTCCGACACCGATGACGGAAACCTTGGCTATATCAGGATCACCAAACACTTTTTGGGCACCGATCTTTTCCGCTACCCGCTTTTGGATATCCATGGCTCTTTTGTAATCAGCCTTGGGTACGGTAAAGGTGAGATCTGTCTGCCCGGAAGCTCTTGTATTCTGAATAATCATATCCACCAGGATGCCGGCTTCGGATATCGGTGAAAATATTTTGGCTGCAATACCAGGTTGGTCAGGAACTTTTCTCAGCGTGATCCGTGCCTGATCAAGGTCATGGGTAACTCCGGATACGACAAGTTGTTCCATTACGCAGTCTTCCTGGACGACCATGGTGCCTTCCTCCTCTGAAAATGATGATCGGACGTGAACGGGGATATTATATTTTTTTGCAACGCCAACCGATCGGATTTGCAGCACTTTGGCGCCGAGGCTGGCCATGTTCAACATTTCATCATAGGAGATCTCTTTGATTTTTTTCGCACGGGGACAGATGTTTGGGTCTGCCGTGTAAATGCCGTCTACATCCGTGTAAATTTCGCAGA
Organism: Desulfosarcina sp.; assembly: GCA_030642405.1. Lineage (GTDB taxonomy): Bacteria > Desulfobacterota > Desulfobacteria > Desulfobacterales > Desulfosarcinaceae > Desulfosarcina. The sequence continues at coordinate 14,365 of DAOWNV010000017.1, read as the reverse complement.
CATCAGCATTGAGTGCAGCTGCGATGGCAACGGCTGACGTGTCCGATCCGCCACGGCCCAGTGTAGTGATATTTCCCTTGATGTCTACTCCCTGGAAACCGGCTATAACAACAATATTGCTTTCGGCCAGAAGGCGTTTGATCCTGTTAGTGCCGATTTCTAGAATTCTTGCATTTCCATATTCACAGTCGGTGACCACCTCGGCCTGGTGTCCTAAAAGTGAATGGGCTTTGTATCCCATATCCTTGAGCATCATGGCCAAAAGTGCAGCAGTCGTTTGCTCACCGGTGGCCAGCAGAACATCCAGTTCTCGCCGGTCGGGGGTTTCCGCCACTGCGTTGGCCAGACCGATCAGGTGGTCTGTCATGCCGGCCATGGCAGATAGAATGACTACGACATCGTCGCCATTTTGGTGGGAGTTTCTCACGCGTTTGGCGACATTTCGGATATGTTTTGTGTCAGCGACGGACGTTCCACCAAATTTTTTAACCACTAAAGCCATAATCGTAAGCCCCCACCGCTTAAAAACGATCTATATCGTTATTGGGTTCCTGCACAAATATCGATGTCATGTAACAAATCAGATGAATCAAGTCCATATTCAATTGTACGAATTTGGCATCGATTGTCATCGATTACACTAAAGCGCAGCTCCAATCGCAATGCCGGCCGATCTGAAGGATCAAGCCGGTCGGCCCATTCAACGGCAACGATGCCTTTTCCATAAAATATTTCTTCCAAACCGATTTCATCGAGATCGATGGGGGCTGTCAGGCGATAGAGATCCACATGATAAAAAGGCAACCTTCCAGGATATTCATTGATCAGGGTATAAGTAGGACTGGTTACAGGGTAAGATGCCTGCACGTCTATTCCTTGGGCAAGTCCCTGAGTAAATGTGGTTTTACCACTTGCCAGATCTCCGTATAGCAATAGCGTGAGGCTTTGGTTCAGGTGTTTGCCGATAATACGGCCCAAAGAGATGGTCTGTTCCGGCGAATGTGTTTCCCATTTATGGGTACATTGGATTGGTTGCCTGTCCGATATTGGATTCATATCGAATCACAAGTCCTCATCCGGTGAATGGAATAACGGATCCAGTTGTGGTCCGAAGGGTGCGTCGTGGTCGCTTAACAGTTCGTTTATCACATACGGGATGGTATTTATGACTTCCGTTGCCAGATAACCAACCGGACCGTTTTGAAGGGCCATCCGATCTGCAGCCAACCCATGTAAAAACACACCGGCTCGGGCTGCGGCACCAACCTCCATGCCTTGTGTAATAAAACCTGCGATCAACCCTGTAAGAACATCTCCCATGCCTCCAGCGGCCATGCCCGGGTTCCCGGTTGAATTGATGAAAACAGTTCCATCCGGATCGGCAATTACCGTTGCAGCGCCTTTAAGAACCAGGTGAACTCCATGATTCTGAGCAAAAGACCGTGCATGTTGAATACGGTTGCTTTGTATGGTTGCCGTGGTGTGTCCGCTGAGCCTGAACATCTCACCGGGATGAGGGGTCAGGACAAGGGGGGATTGGGCTTTGTTCAGCATGGCCGGGTTTTTTGCAATCAGGTTCAAGGCGTCGGCATCGATGACCATCGGAACCGGACATTTTTCGATCAAATGTTCCAGAAGTCGGCCCGTTGAGGGATCTGTTCCCAAGCCAGGCCCCACGGCCAGGCATTGCTTGTCTGTAGCCAGAGATAAAATGGAATCGCAGGCGGTTTCACTAATACCTGTTTCAGCTGTTTCCGGCAGCCCTATGGTCATTGTTTCCGTGACAATTGTTTCCAGAATCGGATTGAGTGAATCGGGGATTCCCAAAGTGACCAAACCGGCGCCTGCACGCATGGCAGAAGTTGAAGCCATGGCGGCGGCACCGGTTTTGCCTTGTGATCCGGCCAGGATCAGCAGGTGGCCGGTATCTCCTTTGTGAGCCGTCGCCGAGCGTTTTGGCATTTCGGTTTTAAGCGATCGTGGTGAAATGAGGTGCTGCCGGCAGCCGATTTCCTTTGCCACTGTGGGTGGAATGCCGATTTCGACAACCTTCAGTTTTCCCGTAAGTGTTCTACCAGGATAGGTCAGGTGACCGATTTTGGCAAAGCCGAACGTTGCTGTTGCATACGCTTTGATGCAGGTACCACAGACTTGTCCGGTATCCGCGTTAAGACCCGAGGCAATATCTACAGCGAATACCGGCCGTTCCTGCTCATTGATGAATCGGATCGCTGCTTGAAAATGTCCCCGTACATCTGATTTCAATCCAGTTCCCAGGATCGCATCAATCCAGGTATGTTGGTGAACCATCGTTTGTTTTGCGGCTGAAAAGGCATTGTCATCGGCCACCTCAATGACAGGCACCCCCATGGCGTTCAAGAGTTTCAGATTGGTTGAGGCATCACCTTCTATCCGATTTGGATCGGCCATCAAAAAAACCGTTGCCGAAATACCCATTTGGTGAAGATAACGGGCCATAACAAAGCCATCCCCACCATTGTTGCCACGCCCGGCGATAATTCCCACGGCACCAGGATGATTCCTGTAAGTTGTTTCCAGGAAAAAAGCCGTTGCACCGCGGCCGGCATTCTCCATCAGGAGGCGGCCCGGAATACCCATTATTTCAATGGTTGCCCGGTCCATCTGCTGCATTTCTTTAGCCGTTACTATATACATGAAATTCTCCTACCTTAACCTTGTTTATTGTCGAGCAGTTTCATCAGTTCGCAGCTTTTCTTCTCCATGACGGCTGCCTTTTCGTCCGAATGGACATGGTCATAGCCGACAAGGTGAAGAATCCCATGGATCAAAAGTTGGTTGAACCGTTCGATTAAAGGCATACCGGCATCAGTGGCTTCGCGATGAGCGGTGTCCGCGGAAATGACCACATCTCCGAGAAGACCGGGGGTAACATCGGAAAAGGCGCCTTCCTGCATGGGAAATGATATAACATTGGTCGGACCGGTATGGTTCAGGTACGCTTCGTTAAGGGAGGCTATTTGATCATCACTGACGATTACGACGGACAATTGCGCATCAAGACAGCCCAAGGCGTTTAATATGCGTGTGGCGTTCGTTTGTATTTTCCTGATCGGCAGCGTGTGTCGATTTTGTCGGTTTTCGATCAGTATGTCCATTTTTTCCTTTCCTGGAAGAGATAGCGGCACTATCCAGGTATTCTATTCGGTGATGGTGGATCCCATTTAATATTTTATTAAAGATTCTTGCAATATGATGAAGATCTTTTAAGGTCAAATCACACTGGTCCAACTGACCATCCGAAAAGACCTTGTTGATTAAATTCTGAACCAGTCCCTGTATCCGTGATGGTGTTGGGTTTTCCAATGTACGGGAGGCCGCTTCGACCACATCTGCCAGCATGACAAGAGCCGCTTCTCTTGTCTGTGGCCGTGGCCCTGGGTATCTGAAATCGTCAATGTTGACCGTACCGTCGCTTTTTGCGGCTTTGGCTTTGTCGTAAAAGTAGCTGATCAGGCTGGTGCCATGATGCTGTTGGATTGTATCGATAATAGCTTGTCCCAGCTTGTGTTCACGTGCGATCTCAACACCGTTTTTCACATGTGCAATCAAGATAAGAGCGGACATGGAAGGCGCTAACTTATCGTGCCTGTTTTTTCGATTCGATTGATTCTCAATGAAATAAGCCGGTTTTTTTAACTTTCCGATGTCGTGATAATATCCGCATACTTTGGATAGAATTGGATTGGCATCAATATCGGCTGCAGCCGCCTCAACCAGCGAACCGACGACAACGCTGTGGTGATATGTGCCCGGTGCCTCCAGCATGAGCCGGCGTAAAATCGGCTGGTCCAGGTTGGCCAGTTCCATCAGCGTGATGTCGGTGGTGTATCCGAACAGCATTTCAACTACCGGTGCCGTACCAACCGTGATGATCCCAGCACCGATTCCTCCAAAAAAAGCAATACTGACATCAAAGGGCAGCCCGTTCCAAGAGGTATCGCCCAAGTATATGTTAATAATGATGGATAAAAAGGCGTTAAGGAATCCCACCTTGGCACCCGTTTTAATGATGATTTTTCTTTCTCTGCAATCCTCCATCCACCAGGATGCCATGGTGCAGCTTAACAAAAAATAGATGAAAGTTCCCAATCCTGCCTGAAGAAGCATAGTCGCGGTCAAAGAGAGTGCCAGTGCAAAAATCAGAGCTATTTCTCGACCCATAAAAAGGCACACGATCATTGCTCCGGCGGCCAAGGGAATGCCAAACCCAATGGAAGAGGTTTGACCTGAAAAGTGAAGCCCGAAAAACCAGGCATCAGGTAACGTCGAAGCAATTTTAACCAATACGATAAAGACAACTATAATAAAGGCGATAAACCCCAGATCTTTGTTTCCGTAATTGATCGATGTTACGCGGTTTTTTAGACGTACCTGATATTGAATAACAAAGATGGTGGTCAGCAATGCAGCGGCTCCTGCTCCTGCAAGAGGAACCCGATGGGTCCGGGTTTGTTCATCCATAGCTTCAAGTTTGCGCAATTGTAGGGGGGTGACTCGCTCACCTTCCCGTAACAACATCTCTCCTTTCTTGATCATGTAAAGGACAAGTTTGATCTTTTCTGATGCGGTTAGTCTTCGTACCTCAGTTTCGTGGCTGTTCAACGTAATGTTGGGACGAATCAATTGCTGAGAAAAATCAACAATGAGGTTGAGCAAGGCATAGTTCATCCCTTGAAGCATCGGATCGCCAATTACGCGTACCATGGTTTTTGCCTGGTCGGGGCCGTAAAATTGTTTTAGGTTTTGTATGTGGGCTTCCGTTTGGGTTTCCACATTTCGCAAGGTAATGCCTTTGTTTGATTCTTTTAGCAAAATATCTTTATTAGCAACCACACCCATGGAGAGTACCTGGGTGATGATAGCACTCAAGAATCTGGGAATTTCTTCTGAAAAGCCATGTTCAATGAGAACCGAAAAGGCTCCTGCACTGATTTCGATGCCCATTTTGTTTTCGAACTGAATCTTGTGGATAATCATCCGTTCTTCTATGGATTCCTGGGAAAGGGCATGAAAATATATGCGTTTAGCAGGTTCTATTTCCTGAGGTGAGGATTGGGCTGAAGGTGTATGTTGTTTGGCCGCAGGCTTTTTTTCTTCAAGCTCGTAAATTGATTTCAGCTGAGAAAAGGCACTGTTTAACCTAACGATACTGGTTTTTAGAACTTTCGGGTTATAGTCGTAGACCGTGACCACATCGTTTACGGCATGGCGGCGGTGGGATTCAGTCGTCTCTTCATCTTCAATGAAAAAATCCTCTGATGCTTTAATATCTGTTTTGGCAACGTCACCGGTTTGGTATTGCGGTTTTTTTATCAGGAGACTGGGGGATAAGGTGAATGAAAAAATAGCAATAACGAGAACCAGCAGAGCCCAACGTATATATGGACTCAAAGTGAAGAAACGATTAATGGGTTCTTTTTTCCGATCGAGAATTTTCATTTGGTTATAACTGTTATCCGGCAAAAACTATGGACGGTTATTTGCTATGATGGCGTTTTTTATAAAGGGGTCGTTTGATGGTTTGCGCGATTTGCTTCGAGAATCTCATATGCATTGATGATGTCCTGTACCAACCGATGGCGAACGACATCTTTTTTGGTAAAATGAACGAATTGTATACCTGGGATGGGCGTTAAGATATTTTTTGCTTCGACCAACCCAGAAGATTTGTCAGTGGGCAGATCGATTTGTGTGATATCTCCGGTAACTACCGCTTTTGAGTTGAACCCGATCCGCGTTAAAAACATTTTCATTTGTTCGGTGGTGGTATTTTGGGCCTCGTCCAGAATGATAAAGGCCTCGTTAAGCGTCCTTCCACGCATAAAGGCCAGAGGTGCAACTTCAATAACGCCGTTTTGCATCAGCGTGGCAACCTTTTCAAATTGCATCATGTCATGAAGGGCATCATACAGTGGTCTGAGGTAAGGATCGATCTTATCCGTCAGGTCACCTGGTAAAAAGCCTAACGATTCACCTGCCTCCACGGCAGGGCGGGTCAGGATGATCCGATTAGCTGTTCCCTTGGACAGGGCGGATACGGCCATGGCCATGGCCAGGTAGGTTTTTCCCGTTCCCGCCGGTCCGATACCAAAAACGATATCATAATTTCGGATTGCTTCGATGTAGGCTTTCTGGTTCTGGTTCCTTGGTGTAATCGCTCTCTTTTTTGACGTTATGTAAACCGTATCCAGAAAAATTTTTTTTAATTTCGCTTTGTGGTCTTCGCATAGAATCCGATATGCATGGTTAAAATCATGCTTGTAAACAGGGTATTTTTCTTTCAGCAACCCATAGAGCTGTTCCAATAAATTTCTGGAAAGATCAACGGCTTCCTCATCTCCTTTAATATGTACCGTGTTGCCTCTTGCATAAACAAGAGCACCGGAGAGTTGTGAGAGCTGACCAAGGTTTCCATCTTGTTCTCCAAAAAGTTGTCGGGACAGTTCAATATCAGAAAAGGTTAGACGAATTGTTTTGCTTTCCGTGCAAGTGTCCATGGGGTGCTTAAGTTCCAAAAGTTTGTTTCATTGTTCATCAGTATGGATCGACCCAATACAATTGTCAAACCCTCGGCAATTGTTCTAAGTCGCATATCCGACTTTCTGAGGGAATGCAAATACCAAATCATCGGTGATCACCCTGGTGAAAATACTTGACTGACAAATATTCCTCTGTTAATTTATCTTTCCGTAGTGTTTGAAACACTTTGTTTTTATAGGATGAATTGAATAAAAGAACAACTTTGTAAAAGGTGATGCCGAAAATTCACCGGCAGTTCAATCCTTTTCTTGACAATCGTTTGGTATCTAACAAGTATCTATCCGGAAATGAGGAACTTTGAAGGTCTGTCATGAATCCTTTTGACATTTTGATTATCATCATCCTTTCCTATGGGTTGATTAGAGGTATTTTCAGAGGGCTGGTCAGAGAACTTTCCTCTATCATAGGTGTGTTGGGTGGTTTTTATGCCGCATACACCTATTACCCCGACGTGGCCGAGTTGATCGCCCCTTGGATTTCCAATCGATCCTACCAAAACATCATTGCTTTCATGGTAGTTTTTTCCATTGTGGTAATCACCGTGGCAATTCTTGCGGTGGTAATCAAGTATTTGCTCAATATTGCCTATTTGGGATGGGTAGATAGGCTCTGTGGATCTATTTTTGGCCTCTTAAAAGGTGTTTTGGTGTGTTGTGTTTTGTTTATAATGCTTACCACCTTCTTACCCCAAGGATCCACTTTAATAAAAAATTCAACCCTTGCACCGTATGGGGCAAAAGCATCGGAAATGATGTCTACCGTTCTTTCTAAAGACATGGCAAATAAATTTTTGGTCAAAATAAAGGATTTTCAAAAGTCTTGGCAAAACCCATGAAAACGAGACGGAAGTTTCCTGCTGAGCAAATTGTGGCACTGATTGATAGACTTAGGGGAGAGGATGGTTGTCCATGGGACAAAAAACAGACACCTGATACCATGGCCCCTTACCTTATTGAAGAGGTCTATGAACTTGTGGATGCGATCGTGGCTAAAGATGCGGATTCTATTTGTGATGAGGCCGGTGATGCATTGTTTCAACTTTTGTTTATCATTCACTTATATGCGGAATCCGGGAGCTTCGGGTATGAAGAAGTCGTTGCGAAAAACCTTGAAAAAATGGTTAGACGGCACCCCCATGTTTTCGGAACTGTAAGTGCTGAAACACCTGAAAAAGTGAGTGCCAACTGGGAGAAGATTAAACAAAAGGAAAAGGGGAGTTTCGGGCAAAAATCGGTATTGGATTCCATCCCCCAGGGTATGCCCGCATTGCTTAGGGCTTCAAAGGTGTCGGAAAGGGCTGCAAAAACCGGGTTTGACTGGGACGACATATCCGGTGTGATGGCAAAAGTAATGGAAGAGTGGATGGAGTTTTCTAACGAAATCAAAGCTCCACCCGGTGAAATTGCAAATGATAAAGCGGCCATGGAATTTGGGGATGTCTTGTTTACCATGGTGAATGTCGCCCGGTTTGCGGGGATTCACCCGGAAACGGCGCTGATCCGCTCCATTAATAAATTTGAAAAGCGTTTCTCTTTTATGGAGGAAAAAGCCCTTGAAGAGGGGAAGGACATTGAAGACCTATCCCTACAAGATATGCACACGCTTTGGGAAGAAGCGAAATGCAACGTCGAATGACCATTCATTCCATCATGAGTCTCATTTTCTTTGCTACCAGCACAAATAGCCAGCCATCATAGGGCCGACGAACTACTTGTGCGGGGGCGAACTATTCGTTATGCAAGTTCGTCTATGGGTTTTTTTTCAGGTGGTGTTCTGAAAATAACCTTTCCTTCTTTGTCATATTTTTCATAATAAACACCCTTATCGTCGATCTTGTAGTTGCCGTCCTTTTTTTCTTTACCTTCTTTGGCTTTCGATTTGGAACCGGAACTTTCCAAAGATCTTTCGACAGGGCGTTCTTCCACGCTTTTTTCAATTTTTTGAAGCGCGATGTCCTTGTTGTCAACTGCTTGATTGGTTTCCGTTCGCAACGTCATTCTGACGTTTGATTCGCCAATTACGTCTAACATGGCAATTCCCCTTTTGTTTTCTACAAGTGTTTCCGTTGTGCTGAGTATTCCCGTCCTTTCGTCGGGACTCTATTCTGACCGAGCGGATAGATTTATTTATTCCGCCCCACTTTCAGTAGAGGCCTGGGCCAATCGGTTTAGCTGGCTCATCAGTCCTTTTGAATCGTTAATGGAAATGGATCGAGTCTCCTTTTGATTGCTACCTACAATCGTATTGAAGATAAACGTATTCTCCCTGTTAAGGTTTCTGGATCCTTTTTTCCTGTGGTTCATCGGGCCATCCAACCCTTTGCCATAATCAGCTTGTTGATTCATGTTTGTTATTTTTTTCAATACGTTAGCTTCTACTTTGTCCATTACAGATTTGTTTTTCCCTTCGGCAGAAAGCTTAACAACCTCTGATCTTGTCTCTTTGGCGTCCAACTGACGAAAATTATCCGCTTTTCCTTGACTCAACTGTTTGCGGTAAACCTTCAATACGTTATGGATTTGATAACTTTGTACAATCATATGGGTTCCTCCGGTACTTATATCGGCAGGTCCCCAAAATCCTTTAGAATAAACAATGATCAATGTTGGATTGTTGCTACGATAAAGCCAAGGGGATGAGGTGGATGGAAGAACCTTGATGGGATCACTTACGAGGGTTCAAGTACAATGATATATAACGGTTTAGGTCAAGAAAAATCAGACGCTCCCCGCCTATACTGTGGGTGGAGAACGTCTTCATCCATTCGTCAGTCCTCAAAATCGCCTTCAGGGCCTTTATCACTTTCAATGAAAGTGGCCCGTTCGATGATCTTTTCCGGTGTCCACTCCGCCGGATTTTCAATCCTTTTTGTCTTGGGACCCGGGTCAAAGGAGTTTGCTTCCAAAATCGTCTCTATGGCCACGTCCGCAGTATCCTGTGCATTAAATACGTTGACGAGCATATTGTAAACAAAAGATTCTACACGGGTTTCCATCCTTTGCCGGATGTTTTCAGTGAGTCCCAACAACTTATTTTCAAAAGGCAAATTCAGTTTCTTGAAGTTACCACCTTTCCATCCCTGTTCGTCGGCATATGCCACCATCTTTGCCCATATATCCTCGGTGACGCCCTGATCGTGGACTTTAATGAAGTTTCCATTGCTATCCAAGGCTGCATTGCCATCGTCATTGACTTCCAGTCCCCAGGAAATCATTTGCAAGGCTGTCGCCACGTTGGCTTTGGTGGTGTTTGTCCGCTCCGCGATCTCCATGATTCGCTTAGAACTGTTCCCCGATGTGCCATGCTGAGCGCCTGATACCAGGTAGGGCTCCAGTGCCTTATGGATTTCCCGAGTCAAGTCCACCTGGATTCCTTTTCCACTGGCTTCTAGGCCGTGAACAGTGCCGTTATTTAGTGCAATCCAATTGGGGAATATATCGTGGGCGTTCAAACCCTGGATCAAAAAGAGTGCTTCATCTTTCGTTGAAAGTCCTAATTTTCCCTTTATTTCACCTATTTCGGTCTCCAACCCGGACCATTTAGGAATCAATGAATTCAACTCAAGATTGGTCAAAAGGTTTTGATCGTCCGGAAGGTGGGACGCGTCGATGGCAATGGATGTAATGCCGGCCTCAAATATTGTGGGGATCTCAACCTTTGCACCAGGAATGTCATCTTTGCTTTTAATCCCATAATGATCGGCATGCAGGACTACGGGAATTGTGATCTTTAGTTCATTGCAGAAAGCATCTACGATCCTGGCAATATTCCAATAATTTACTGCACAATAAGCGCTTGCTCCCCCCTCGCTGCGGGCGATTTCGATAATGAGTGCTGAATTTGCCCGTTGCGCGGCTTTCAAGGCCCCCCGGATAACGAAGGCGTTTCTACCGTTAGCTGCCATGCAAATGGAATTGCCCTTTTTGATCATGGCCAAATCGATAAATTTTCCGCTGACAATGAGCGCCTTCGAATTAGGGAACAATTTTTGGATGTTGGGTGGGCGTCCCACTGAAACCGCTTTAGAAAAGTCACTGGATAATGTTTTCATGGTTTCCCTCAATCTGATTTGGAAGGTTTGGACTGCTTTTTTCGGTTATATGTGTTTACTTTCTCGTTGAATTGATTTAGCTGTGCCTCATAGTTCTCGGTTTTTTCGTTGTATTCATTTATTCTTCGGTTCAAATCTTTCGTTTCATCAGCATTACCGGCGTCGGCTTTGAGCTTTTCTATATTTTTTCTTTCTTCTGCCAAGTGCTGGTATTGACGTTCTAAATCGGCTTTCTCTTTTTCAAGTGAATCTCGGCGAGTATCGATTGCTTCTCCATGGGCACCCATTTTTTTTTCATCATCTATTCCTGCCGCGTCCCTATCATGGGTGGCTGGTGCTGAAGGTTTTGTGGTACTTTCAATACTTTTGTAGCTTTTTATCTTATCTCTCTGATTTTTGGGTACCTGACTCAGATCATCTGTCCAACGTGGTTGACCGTTTTCATCAACATATTTATATATCTCCGCATTAACAGATACGGTCAATGTGCAAACGCTGATCAACACGACTGCAAAAATGAGATGTTTCATATGAAAGGCCTTGGTTGTGGGTAGGAAAGGATCAACTTTTGTCATACATTTTTTATAAACGACTATACTGCCGCTATCAGGGAGATGTCAAGCATTGACAATTGCAATGTCTCTGCCGAAATGGTATAAAGCTGATAAATGAAAAAATATTTATCCATACGAGAAAATATCATCGATTGCTGTCAGTGGCTTTGCCGTCACGGTTATTTCGGTTCTTACCTAAGCGCCGGCGGCAACGTTTCTGTTCGTATCCCTGATAAACACATGTTGGTAATAACCCCATCCGGAAAGCCCTATATGGATCTGGTGCCTTCCGACATCTGCGTGGTGGATTTCGATTCTGATCTTGTAGACGGCAACCATGTTCCGTCTATAGAGACCGGTATGCATATCGGGATTTACGAGCGTCGGCCTGACGTTGGAGCCGTTGTTCATACGCACCAGACCTACGCAAGTGTATTTGCACTACTCAACCTGTCCATTCCTGCTCTTTTCGATGAAGTGACCATGGCGATAGGTGGTACGGTAGATGTGATTCCCTACGCCAAGTCAGGCAGTCCCCAACTGGCAGAGAATGTCAAACAGGCCGTAGGCAACGGTTGCAACTGCTATACCCTGCAGAACCACGGAGCTTTAAACCTTGGTAAAACGCTGGACGCCGCCTGGAAAAACGCTGAACTGCTTGAAAAGAGCGCCCATGTGTATCATTGTGCTCTTTGTACCGGCAGACCCATTACCACCCTGCCTGATTAGGATCGGGGATGAAATTAAAAAAATCTTGATATTGGAAAATGAGTATTATATAAGTGGCCCGTAATTGTTCAGGTGCTCAATAAGAGCGTAATAGGGAATCCCGTGTAAATCGGGAGCGGTCCCGCCGCTGTAATCGGGAACGAAATCTGCGCGAACCACTGTTCGGAAGGAATTGAATGGGAAGGTGCAGAGAGTAGAGTGATCCGAAAGCCAGAAAACCTGCCTTTGAACAAGCCGTGATTATCTCCGTTGGCAGAGGAGCGGCGATCCTGTGAACAGGGCCAAGTAAAATGGGTGCAGCCCTTCATGACTAGTACATGAAGGGCTTTTTTTATTTCCAAAACTTGAGAGGAAAAAGGTGCAAACAAGATGAGATTAAAAAAATTGTTAGGGTTGATGATCGGTATGGTTTTTCTGTTAACACATGCAAACATTCTTGCAGCTGGAGGGCATGGCCATAACGCGCCAAAAAAGATCGGAATTCTTCTCGTGGCTTTTGGGTCTAGTGAAGCATCCGCGCAGGTTTCGTTTGAGAATATCGACAAAAAAGTGAAAGCAGCCTATCCCAAGATTCCGGTCCGATGGGCCTATACATCATCTATCATCCGTGAGAAACTTGCCAAACAGGGAAAAGACTTGGATTCGCCGGAAGTGGCTCTGGCCAAAATGCAAGATGAGAAATTCACACATGTGGCTCTTCAGTCCCTGCACACCATCGGCGGAGCAGAGTACCATGATTTGCGCAGAACAGTCAGTGGTTTTAAAACGATGGGCGGTTTTCAGAATATTATTCTGGGATATCCGATGATCGCCACACAGAAAGATATGGCACGCGCTGTGGATGCCATCCTGGCGACGATTCCCCAACAGCGGAAAAAAAAGGAAGCTGTGGTTCTAATGGGGCATGGAACCCACCATCCGTCCAACGCTTTCTACGCTGCGCTGATGTTTCAACTGCAGCTTCAAGATCCGAATGTTTTTGTGGGAACAGTGGAAGGGTATCCCGAAGTTGGTTTGATCAAAGATTTGATGTTGAAGAAAAAAATCAAAAAAGCGTATTTACTGCCGTTTATGTCCGTCGCAGGTGATCATGCAAAAAATGATATGGCAGGTGATGAAGAGGACTCGTGGAAGTCGATCTTCACAAAAGCCGGTATCCAATGTGAAACCGTGCTGAAAGGAACTGCGGAATACGATCAATTTGTTGATATATGGGTTGATCACCTGGGAGGTCCGCTGGGGCATTTCAAATAGGAAAGCAGAGAATACATAAGAGCATTGGATAAGTTCAGTATTAAGGCGCAATAGAGGCAAGGTGCAATGTCTTTATTGCGCCTTGTTTTTTTCAAATCCTATCCTTGCCACCGCAACTATATTTTTTGAAACAACTATCGTTGATAGCTCTTGACAAATATAGATCTTTGCATCAAAAAGAGTCATGTAAGGTGTCCAAAAGGGCTTAATTGGGAATCCCGCGAAAATCGGGAGTGGTCCCGCCGCTGTGATCGGGGACGAAATCCGTTTAAACCACTGTTTTATACAGAAACGGGAAGGTTCGGAGAGTAGATGGATCCGAGAGCCGGAAGACCGACCTTACCCATTGCCAAAACGCTGCGGAGAACAGCATCAGGGCTGATCTGATGGGCCAAGTAAAACGGGTGCCGCCTTTCATGAGCCGATTTCATGAAAGGTTTTTTTTATTTGATGCATAGAGACGATTTTTACTAAAATTTCACATAAGGACATGCCATGAATAAGACCCATACCGTTACTTTTCTCCCCCACAATCGTCAAATCACGGTAAACGAAGGTGATAACCTGATTCGGGTCGCCATGGAGGCCGGTGTTCATATCAACGCCTCCTGCGGGGGCGAGGGGGTTTGCGGTAAATGTCGGGTTATAATTGAATCAGGGGAAGTTGAGGGAGGCATCAGTGAACAATTGAGCCTGGAGGACCGCGAAAAGGGATATCGGTTGGCTTGTAAAGCCACGATCACGGGTGATGTAGTGATCCGTGTCCCGGTGGAGTCGGCCGTCGATGCCAGTGTTTTGAATCAGCGCGTCGTTCCGCGGCGCATGGCCCGCATCGAACAGAAAAATTTCAATGATCTGAAAGAGCAGGGGCTGTTTTTACCGCCGGTGGAGAAAGTCTATATCGAATTGCCGGCACCGAATAATCAGGATCACCTGCCCGACGTAACACGGCTGGTCAGCCACTTGAAACTCACTCATGACGAACACCGGTTGACGGTAAGCCTGCCGGTAATCCGCAAAATTCCCGATGTGCTGAGAGAAAACGATTTTAAAATTACAGCGACCCTTGCCCGGCCGGTCATGGAAAGTGGAAAGACGGAAATCGTCAATGTTCAGCCTGGTGATACCACAGCACGCAACTACGCCATTGCCATGGATATAGGCACGACAACCGTCTACGGTCAGCTGATCGACC
>DAOWNV010000198.1 GCA_030642405.1 Desulfosarcina sp. | reverse complement strand
CATGCAGAGATTCGTCAAGGTGTGGATGAAGCCTTAAAAAGGGTAAACAAAGGGGAAAATCCGCTGATCGGGGTGATTCGTGAATACTTTTACGTCTGTAATCGAATGAGCGACCATATACTATTGATCTACCAAGAAACCCAATCGCTTCCTTTGAAATGGCGTCAGGTCGTTCTTGAAAACGAGATTCGTGTCACCGGCATTTTTACAAGTGTTTTGGCCGATTTGATGGCATCCGGGGAATTACCCAGGATTTCTCCATCGCAACTGGACCTGGTGGCCCATAACATTTCCGTTTTGGGGCATATGTGGACCTTTCGCCGTTGGTACCTGGCCAACCATTATAGCTTCGAGGCGTATATCGACTTTCAAACAAAAAGTATTTTGGGGATGTGCCGGGAACATTCGGAAAACATAGGGTCCAGGAATTGAAAGGGCCGAGGACTCAAAGGGAGTGAATCCTCCTTTTCCTTTGTCGCCAGGCAAGTAAAATTGATCGATTATAGTTTAAAAACATCAACTTTTGTTAAAATTGAAATGCCAACATATAACTCTACAAGTTAGGGAGGAACTGAAACATGGAATTTGAGCTAAACAGAACTCAAAAAGACATTCAAAAGGCAGTCAGGGATTTTGTTAAAGGGGAGTTCGACAAAGAGATGATATACGAACTGGAAAAGAAACATGAATTCCCACTTAAAATTTGGAAGAAGGCTTGTGACCTGGGGTTGATAGGTGTTCATTATCCGGAAAAATATTCAGGCCAAGGACTCGGCTCTCTGGAAGACATCCTGGTAGTCGAAGAACTGTGCCGCGGCGATTCGACAATGGGCAGCGCCATCGCTTTATCCTCTTTTGCATCTGAAATCATAATGCATTACGGCACTGACGAACAAAAAGAAAAATACCTGCCGGCCGTTGCCGAAGGTGAAATGCTCTCCGCTGGTGCTTTCACCGAGCCGGATCATGGTTCAGACATTACCTTTATGGACACAACAGCAGTTAAAGATGGAGACGAGTGGGTGGTCAATGGAGGCAAGACCTTTATTACCAACGGTGGTATGGCCGGCTTTTACAATGTGTTGTGCCAGACGGATCCTGAGGCCAACCCCGGATATCGCGGTCAGAGCCTGATTTTGGTGGAGGCGGATCGTGAAGGTCTTTCCACCGCCGATGTGGGAGAAAAGATGGGCATCCGCATGATGGCAACCGCAGAAGTGATATTCAAAGATGTCCGTGTGCCTTTGAAAAATCTCATCGGAGAAGAGGGCAAGGGTTTTTACCATGTGCTTCACTTCTTCGATGAAAGCCGAATTCAAATCGCCGCTCAGGCGCTGGGAACAGCCCAGGGGGCTTATGATCGGGCTCTGGATTATGTCAAACAGCGTGAGCAGTTTGGTAAAAAAATCGCGCAGTTTCAGGTAACGCAGCATAAACTGGCTGACATGGCCACCAAAATCGAATTGGCCCGCCTGATTACCTACAAGGCAGCCTGGAATTTTGACCAGGGCCGCATTGATCCTAAGTTGACCTCAATGGCGAAAATGTACGCGGCACGGACTGCCGTGGAGGTGGCTGACGAAGCCATACAACTTCTCGGTGGATATGGTTACATGACCGAATACGAAGTGGAGCGGTTTTACCGGGATGCGAAGATTACCGAGATTTACGAAGGGACGAAAGAAATTCAGAAAAACACCATCGCCAGTGCATTAATCGGAAAGTTGAAATAACTCCAGCGCTTGCACCGTTTGATATCATTCGTTCATGTTGCGAACCGCTGCCACAGCATCTTTCCGACATTGTCTTGCCGGTACCGATCAACCTGGTGAAGACATGGGAAAGCTACCCGCTATGCGGAACGCAACAACCTGAACGATCCAAAGGAGATTGAATGAACGAAAACGTTGAGGCATACCAACTCAAAAACAATATCCGTGTCGTCACGGCGACTTCCCTCTTCGACGGGCACGACGCATCGATCAATATTTTCCGGCGCATCCTGCAAAGTACCGGTGTGGAGGTAATCCATTTGGGTCACAACCGCTCGGTAAAGGATATTGTTAATGCGGCCATTGAAGAGGACGTCCAGGGCATAGCCATATCCAGCTACCAGGGCGGCCATATCGAATTTTTTAAGTATATGATAGACTTGCTTAAAGATGGGGGTGCTCCCCATATCAAAGTGTTTGGCGGTGGTGGAGGCGTCATTGTACCCGAAGAGATCAAGGAACTGCAAGCATACGGGGTATCCCACATTTACTCGCCCGAAGACGGCACCAGTATGGGCCTTCAGGGAATCATCAATGACATGGTTCAACAGATGGATTACTCCCGGTCGGAAGATGTCGATCCGGATCTGTCCGGACTCACCCCGGACAATAAGCTCAGGGTCGCGAATTTGATTACGGTTTTAGAGCAAATCAAGGCCAATAAAAATGGTAACCTGAACCAATTTCGCAAGGAATTGACAGCTAAGATAGGTGACCGCAAGGTACCGGTAATCGGAATTACCGGTACCGGTGGTGCAGGGAAGTCTTCTCTCACCGATGAATTGATCTTGCGAATGCTTCACGATCTGAAAGATCTTCGGATCGCTATTATCAGTGCCGATCCTTCACGACGAAAAACAGGCGGAGCCTTGCTGGGAGACCGGATTCGCATGAATGCAATCGGCAACCCGCGGGTATACATGCGCTCCATCGCTACCCGGGGGTCTCATACGGAGATCCCGGAATCGCTGGGTGAGGTGTTGGATGTGGTCAAGGCCGCTGGGTACGATTTGGTCATTGCCGAAACCGCCGGAATCGGCCAGGGGGATTCGCATATCACCGACTTGGTGGATATTTCCATGTACGTCATGACCAGCGACTTCGGTGCGGCATCTCAACTGGAAAAGATCGATATGTTGGATTTTGCCGACCTGGTGGTCGTGAACAAATTCGAAAAGCGCGGCGGTGAAGATGCGGTTCGTGATGTGAGAAAACAGGTACAGCGCAACCGCGATGATTTCAGTCAAATGCCGGAGGACATGCCGGTTTACGGCACCATCGCATCCAAATTCAACGATGATGGTGTAACTGCGCTGTACTATGCATTGCTGGAGACCATCGCGGAGAAGACCGGGGTTGTTTTCGAATCAAGTTTGGACAGACCGGAGAACAAGCAATCCACTTCAAAAACCATCATCATTCCACCTGAACGAACCCGTTATCTGGCCGAGATCGCAGAAACAGTGCGCAGTTACCACCGGGAGACCGAAAGCCAGGCCAATGCCATCCGGCGGGTTTGGCACCTTGAAGAAACGGCTAAAACCCTGACCGAAGAAGGTCTTGAAGGCGATACCACAGAGTTGGTGGCCCAGCTAAAAGAGGCGATCGAAGTTGCACGCGCGGACCTGGACGCAGAAACGGAGAAACTGGTCAACGATTGGAATGCCACAAAAGCAGCCTATGCCGGAGACGAACTGGTCTACAAGGTTCGTGGAAAAGATATTCGTGTTCCTTTGTATAGCGAATCTTTGTGTCATCAGAAAATCCCAAAGATCTCCCTGCCCAGGTTTTCGGATCCGGGTGAGGTGTACACTTGGCTACGTCGGGAAAACCTGCCCGGCTATTATCCATTCACAGCCGGTGTTTTCCCCATGAAGCGCGTGGGAGAAGATCCCACACGCATGTTCGCAGGTGAGGGTGATCCGGCCCGTACCAACCAGCGGTTCAAGCTGCTGTCGGCCAACAGCGAGGCCAAACGGCTCTCCACTGCTTTTGATTCGGTAACCCTGTATGGTTGCGATCCGGACCGGCAGCCTGATATTTATGGAAAAATCGGCAATTCCGGAGTGAGTGTCTGCACATTGGATGATGTGAAAGTCCTCTATGGCGGTTTCGAACTGTGCGCGCCCAACACCTCGGTTTCAATGACCATCAACGGGCCGGCACCTATCATGCTGGCCATGTTCCTCAATACGGCTATCGATCAGCAGGTGGATAAATATGCCGAAGAAAACGGTCGACAGCCTTCTGCTGAGGAGTACAACAACATCAAAACCATGGTGCTTGAAAATGTGCGCGGAACCGTACAGGCTGACATCCTTAAAGAGGACCAGGGCCAGAACACCTGCATTTTCTCCATCGATTTTGCTCTGAAGATGATGGGGGACATCCAAGAGTATTTCATCGAGAAGAATGTGCGTAACTTCTACTCGGTTTCCATCTCCGGGTACCATATTGCAGAGGCCGGTGCCAACCCCATCAGCCAATTGGCCTTTACCCTGGCCAATGGGTTTACCTATCTGGAGTACTACCTTGCCCGCGGAATGCCCCTGGACCGTTTTGCACCAAATCTCTCGTTTTTCTTCTCCAATGGCATGGATCCGGAGTACACGGTGATCGGCCGGGTGGCCCGCCGCATCTGGTCCATTGCATTGCGGGAGAAATACGGTGCATCGGTGCGCAGCCAGATGCTCAAGTATCACATACAGACCTCCGGACGCAGTCTGCACAGCCAGGACATACAGTTCAACGATATCCGTACCACATTGCAGGCCCTTTGCGCCATATACGACAACGCCCAGAGCCTACATACCAACGCCTTTGACGAAGCCATTACCACTCCCACTGAAGAGTCGGTACGACGTGCGCTGGCCATTCAACTGATCATTAACCAGGAATGGGGCCTGGCGAAAAACGAAAATCCCTACCAGGGGAGTTTTGTCGTTGATGACCTGACGGATTTAGTGGAAGACGCCGTCCTGATTGAGTACGACAAGATTACCACCCGCGGCGGTGTACTGGGTGCCATGGAAACCGGATACCAGCGCAGCAAAATTCAGGAAGAATCCATGCACTACGAAATGCTCAAGCACATGGGAAAGTATCCCATCATAGGCGTAAACACGTTTCGGGATCCCCTTGCAGATGGGGCCGATATGGTTGAGGGGGGTTCTTGTATCAGTCTGGCCAGAGCAACAACCGAAGAGAAGGAGTCTCAACTTGGCCGTCTGAACGATTTTCATACAAGGAATGCAGACATGGTTCCGGACGCGTTGGACAGGCTCCAGAAAGTGGCTTTATCCGGGGCCAATATTTTTACCGAACTGATAGAAACGGTTAAAATATGCAGCCTGGGGCAGATTACGGAAGCGTTGTATGATGTGGGGGGGCAGTACCGAAGGAATATGTAGGCTATAGGGTTCTATAGGTCAAAGGGTCAAGGTTATTGACCTTTGTACCAATCGTTACACTTCTTGAACCCCTTG
>DAOWNV010000117.1 GCA_030642405.1 Desulfosarcina sp. | reverse complement strand
AGTGTTTTTTTTCGTCACCTTTCGGAAGCTGCAGATAAAGGGCAGAAACACAAGGGGAAATTCGAGTCCTTTGGATTTATGGATGGTGATTACCCGGACCACATCCGCATCACTTTCCAGTCGGAGAAGATTTTCATCCGTGTTGCCCGCAGGATCTTCAATTTGCTCCACGAGCCAACGGATCAATGCTGACTCACCCTCTATATTTGAAGAAGTGGTTTGCAGTAATTCGGCCAGATGGAGTAAATTGGTCAAGGATCGTTCTCCGTCACCGTCAGACAATAATCGGGCCGGCACATGAAAGTCTCGGAACAGGGTCCAAAGCATGGGCAGGACACCTTGTTGTTGCCAGATAACCTGATATTTATTGAACCGTTCCACCTGTTCCTCCCAGGCCGCTTCATCCTGGTTGAATCGATCAAGTTGTCGAAAAGAAAGATTTAAGACCGATGTGGCAAGGGCGGAACGGATCAAACCGGCCTGTGTAGGAGCCTGGCAGGCTTGCAGGAGATAAAGCGTTTCTATGGCTTCATTACTTTCAAAAATAGAGTCCTTATCGGAGAGATAAACGCTCTTGATTCGGCACCTGTGAAAAGCCTGGCGGATGATCCTTGCTTCATTGCCGTCCCTTACCAATATCGCCATATCCAAGGGGCGAAGCGGTGTTAGGACACCGTTGCCTTTCATGAAACCAGCTTGTGGCGGATCCTGTTTCGCTCGATTCAAAAGACGTACGATCTTACCGGCAAACGCATCGGCCATTTTGTGAAGGTAGCCCTGATCGCCGGTTTTGTTGATGGGGTCGGTTTGTGGTAGATGCCACCAATGCATGCTTTTTACCGGTTTGTTATCCACCATGAACTGATTTTCTCTTCCATTGGCAGCAACCGCTTCGAAGGGAATTTCATTTTTAAAGAGGAACGCGCCGTCGGGATGATCGGCCGCCTCCTCAAACATCCGATTTACTGATGCCGTCATTCCTAACGTGGAGCGATAGTTTTTACCCAGGGTATATCGCCGGCCGGCGGTTTCCTTCCTGGCGTCCAGATAGGTGAAGATATCTGCGCCTCTAAAGGCGTAAATGGCCTGTTTTGGATCTCCGATCAAAAAGAGACCGGTGTCGGGATGATCTCCATAGATTTTTTTAAAAGTTGTGTACTGAACCGGATCGGTATCTTGAAACTCATCAATCAGAGTTACCGGAAACTGGTGGCGTATCACTTTGGCCAATCGATCCCCTTTCCGTGATTCCAATGCATCGGCCAATCCGGTTACCAGGTCGTCATAACACACCTGGTTCCGGTTTTGTTTTTCCCGCTCGTAGCGTAAGGAGATCTCCCGGGCTGCATGCTGGAACAAAGCGGTATGTAACTGCATGTTTGACAACAGATTGTTCAATTGATCGAAAGTTTCATAGGCAGGGTGTGTCGGGGGCGTTTGATTCTTCTTTACACCGTTGCCTATCCCCTGGTTAGAGAACATTTCTCTTGTTTTATCGTCGGGCAGTGGGCCGTTATTTTTCACCCAAAGGACAATCTGGTCGATCCACTTTTCCAAAGAGGCGGCACGATATTTATTGCCGTTCAAGGTTCCATTTGCTCGGGCTCGGCGAAGCTGGTCCGTTGCTGCCTCCAAATCGGATTGCCACACCAGCCGGGTCGATTCAATGGCTTGACCGCGTTTTTCAAGCAGTGCAAAAGGATCTTCCACATCTTCCATGGACAGTTTGAGAAAAGGTCGGCTTTTATACAGCAGGTCCTGTGGCGAGACACAACCGGTTTCTGATATCATCTCCTGCAGGCGTTCGGGGAGCAAGGGATAAACATGAGTACGCCAGTAGTCACAGGCTGCTTCTTCCAGCAGTTTTGTGTCATCGGGTTCCAATTCCAGGTCGAAAAGGGTTTTGGTTTCAAAGGCATGTTGGCGCAACATCCGTTGTGACCAGCCATGGATGGTATATATGGCGGCTTCATCCATCCATTGGGCGGCCTGATCAAGCAACCACGCTTTGTTTGGCCATTGGTCGGAGGGGATTGAATCGCGCAGATTTCCGAGAAAGGGATCTTGTGCTTTTCCATTGCGAAAAAAGGCCGCAGCCTCGGTAAGGCGGGAGCGAATTCGGTCGCGCAGCTCCTGGGTGGCTGCATTTGTGAAGGTGACCACAAGGATTTCCGGAGGAATCAACGCTCTGCCGAAGCCGTATTCTTCTCCGTGTCCCAGTATCAGCCGCAGATAAAGGGCTGCGATGGTGTAAGTTTTACCTGTGCCGGCGCTTGCTTCGATCAGGCGTGTTTTGTGAAGGGGAAAGGTTAGTGGGTCTAGTAATTGAGTCATATTCACGTCTTTTTAACTATGTTATAGTAGATACGGCATCCATCAAAGGTGCATAAAGCGTTTTGGCCAAGGTAACAAACGCATTATCATCGGCTTTCCAGAGGCTATGGAAATCAGGAAAACACCGAGACAAATAGATACCATCCCCATACCCGAGTTCACCCGCAAAATTGTAACCATCCCCTTCATAGGCTTTACAGGCGGCATTGTAAGCCTTGACAAGATCCTCTTCAGAGGCGGCGGATGAGGCGGCCGAAAGGTATGCCATTGCCGATTTTGCAGTGACGGGAAGGGGACGCTCAAGGCCCTGATTCCAAATGAGAAGAATCTCATTCAACAATTCCTCAGCGATGGGTGGTTCCACGACCTGCATTTTGGCGATGCCGTCAGGGGCAACCAGGTATGTGGTCAGGTTTACCTCCTGTGCGCAGGTAAAAAGGTGTTCCACCCACAAGGTGATGAAAGGAGGAAATCGCGACAGGTTCCCTTTTGCGTCCAATATTTTTAAGGGATAAAACTTCCAGCGGGCATAAGAGATGGAACCGATTGTGTCTATTTGATGAAAACTGTTTTTGCGCAACCCGTCTACCCAGTCTTCCACCGCTTCACAGGGAAAATCCGTCAGTGAGAAAGGGGCTCGGATTTCAATTGTTTCGGTCTCTTCCGCCCAGGTTTGAAGTAAGTTGTCATGGTGTTCGAGCATTTTAAGAACCGGGTCGGCGAGTTCTTCTACGGACAGTAGACCCATGCTGAAAAGGGGCAATCGGCCGGCATGACGAAGGCGATCGGCGGCTTGAAATACGGCATCCGAACGATGCTTTGCGGAGGTGGACAAACCGGCATCGAGTAGCTGCATGCCTAAATCGAAAGGTGCCAGAGAGTCTAACGAGAAAGGCTCAAGATTTTCGGTTGTGGACGCCGGAACATTCATATAAACGTTCAACCGCTGCGTAAAAAAAGCTTTGATTGGGTTTTTCAAAAATCCGGTCAACTGATCGATTCGCAGGTTCCCATGGATCTTTGCCGGTTCCAGCGGGTTCCGCTTACCTGTTTCAATCGGTTGATCGTATACGCTCTCCCACTCGTGTGCATAGGTAAATCGGTGAGGCCCTCTTTTTGGTTCAAAGTAGCTCCGGCTGAAAGGCTGCAGGGCGTGTTGACATGTCAATTGATGGAGCAGCCGGTTTTTTGATGATTTCATTGACTGATCAGGACTTCTCACCTCCCATCCTGCTGCCAGATAATCCCGTAACTGGTTGACCAGAACCGAAGGCATACGTTCGCTGTTGTCCCGTGCACTTTGTCCGATATAACTTAAGTAGAATTGTTCCCGGGCGGAAAGCAAGGCTTCCAAAAACAGATAGCGGTCGTCTTCCCTGCGGGATCGGTCCCCGGGACGATGCCAACCGGGAAAAGACATCAAGTCAAAATCCAAAGGAGGAAAGCTGCGGGGGTATTCTCCATCATTCATTCCTAACAGGCAAACCACTTTAAAAGGAATGGCCCGCATTGGCATTAACGTGCAAAAGTTAACTCTTCCGGCCAGAAGACGTTGGGACACACCGGTCTCTTTGATTTTTCCCAAAAGGGCTGCCCTTATCACGGATAACGGCAAGGGGGCTGTATACCCAGCTTCGGTACAGTCGCTGATCCATTGGTCCAACGAGTCCATGATGCGGCTGATGATCATTTGATCGTTGTTGTTGGTGGGGGCGATAAAGTCGTTTACCAGACCAACTAATCTTTGAACCCAGACGTCGGGAACGGCAGGCCGGTTTAGCCTGCGCCAATAGGTTTCCAGTTTTTCCAGTATTTCCCATAACGGGCCTATAAGTGCCGCGTCCAACCCGCCGATTTCATCATAGGGCTCAATGTCTTTCCAGGCGTCACCCTTACCCACCGCATACCCCAAAAGCATACGACGGAGACCGAATTGCCATGTATTTTGATCGATATTATCTGGAAGGTCGAAACTTTTTCGATGTTCCGAATGCAGCCCCCATCGTATACCTGCGCCATGTAGCCATTGATCCAGTTGAGGCAGATCCGATGCCTTTACTTTAAATCGTTCACGGAAAGCGGGAACGGCAAGCAGATCCATTACATCACCGGCGGTTACCCGTGAGCTGGGCAGGTAAAACAATTTTTCCAATGCCTGAATTATCGGCATACCGGCCTGCCTGGGGTGGTCGGCGATGGAGTAGGGGATGTGACGCGGATCATGGTTAGACAGATGACCAAAGACCGCCTCGATGTGTGGACTGTAAGCACTGATGTCAGGTGCCATGACAACCACATCCCGGGGAGTTAAATCGGGACTCCGCTCAAAAAACCAGAGTAAATGATCCAGTAAGATCTCTACTTCACGCTGTCGGCTGTGGCATTTTTGAAAAAGGATGGTGCGGTCTTCACGGCCAATCTGCTGTTTTGGTTTTTCGTTGTCTGGTAAAGGGGTCAGGTCCAAGACCGCTTGTTGTACCTGGTGCAGTAATGAATTGGGTTGATCTGAAGAGACGATGTCGCGGAAGAGGTCGATTTCGTTAAATTGTGCCCGATACTCATCCGGTTGGTCATAGCCGTAGAGAAGACCGATATAGTCACGCCCCTGCTTTCCCCAGGCAGCAAGCAAGGGGTGTGTGTGAAGGTTGGATGATAGGAGAGGAGGGTTTTCCGTGAAAGGGTTTTTTCGCCGGTGACGCGCATTGTGAATGCGTAACAGGTCCCGGTCCTCTATGATATCGGCCCAGAAGTACCGGCACGGGTTGTGGACAAACATAAGAACTTGGCTTTGATGTGAAACCGCATGAATAGCCTCAAGGCTCTGTTTGGGCAAACTGCTGATTCCAAAAACAACTACGCGGCGGGGCAGGGTAGAAGGCAGGCTGGAACTGTTTTTTATTACAGTCAAAAACTGTTGATGAAGGCGAAAACGGCCTGAACCACGTTGTGATTCGGGTATATCATCATGAATATGGCGCCATAATTTTACCTGCCAACGTTGTTCCGGTGGCAGTTCAATGCGTTTCCCCCTCCCATCATGCAACTGATCGACACCTGAAATCCAGTCATGCAACCAGTCGGCCCGGTATACCTGATACTGGTCGTAAAGGTCTGCTAAATATGAAGCCAGTTGGTAGCATTTGCGATCGTCCACATCATCGACAAGGTATTGCTCTAAGGGGGCAAACCATTTTTTACCGGTGAGAGCGGGCAGTAATCGAAGCAGGCGCCAAACCAGCTGATCCTTGTCAATGGGCGATTTGTCGGGAATTTTGTCTTCCCCCAGCACGGTCCGATATGCCTCCCAGATGAAGCGTGCGGGCAATTGCATCTTTACAGCCGCGCTGATTCCGCACCCTTTGTTTGATGCCATGGCCAACTTGAGCCATTGGGCCATGCCGTTGCTTTGGACGATGAATGTCTCGTTCTCAAGGGGCGAAAGGGGGTGTTTTTTGATCCATTCGATGGCAACGTCACGAAGGTCTTCCATATGATTGGCGTGAATGATGGAAAGGCCGGGAGAGATGGTGGATTCGTCGGCGTTTGTTGAAACGGACATGAACGGCTCCTGGATAAAAGGGATAGGCTTGCAACCCGGATGTTCGAGATCTATCTTTGTGGAAATAGTGGATAGTATGTCAGTAGTCAAGGCCTTGAATGAATACAGAAAAAAGATGACCGCCCAATTGCTTTTTTTGTAAAATATTACCGTGCATTGCAAAAACAAAATTTGTAGAGTAACACCTACCCCATGAGTAAGCCATTTCGACTCCGACCCTATCAAAAAAAGGCAGTGGCCGCCGTTGTCTCACGATACAAAGAGAAGAATCAGCGACGTATGCTTCTCTATCTTCCTACAGGTGCCGGAAAAACCGTGATTGCCACGTACATCATCAAGGCGTTTCGAGAAACGAAAGGATTCGGAAAGGTGCTTTTTGTGGCCCACCGTCGGGAGATTATAAACCAGACAGCAAGCACCATACGGCGGCATCTGCCATGGATCAACGTGAAGATCGAGCAGGGGGAGCGTACCACCAAGGGTGATGGCGCCATCACCCTGGCATCGGTCCAGTCTCTGGTGCACCGAAAAGAAAAATTCGATCCCAGGGAGTATGCCTTGATTATTTGCGATGAGTGCCACAGAGCGCTGGCTCCGAGTTGGGGGGAGGTGATCGACTATTTTCATACCCAAGCCGGTCGACATACATTACTGCTTGGAATGACGGCCACCCCTCAACGTACGGACGGTAAGTCCGTCCTGGAAGTTTTCGGCCGCACCGCATTTGAAATCTCACGCCCGGATCTGGAGGACCTTGGTTATCTGGTGCCAATGCGATATTTTACCATACGCGGGAATTTGGATCTCGATAAAGTAAAAATGTCGGCGGGTGATTTTCAGGTAGGTGCGCTATCCCGGGTGATGAACATGCCTGCCACCAGGGCTTTGACCCTGAAAGCGTGGATCGAACAGGGCGGGGGAAAAAAAACGATCGCTTTTTGCGCCGGGGTCGACCATGCTTTTGACCTGGCTGCGGACTTTTCGGCCATGGGTATACGTGCAGAGAAGATAGACGGCAAGAGCAAAAATCGCGATGGAATCTTGAAGCGATTTGCCGGCGGAGAAATTCAGGTGTTGACCAACTACGGTGTACTCACCGAGGGGTTTGACGATCCAACAGTGGAATGCATCCTGATGGCAAGACCCACTACCTCTCCTTTGGTTTACACCCAGTGTATCGGACGAGGCCTTCGGATTGCTCCCGATAAAACAGCTTGCATTGTTATCGACATCGTCGACAGGAGCACTCACCAACTGCAATATGGGGCGACTCAGATGGCAGGCCTTCCCAAAAAATGGCAAAGTCGCGGTTCAGATCCGTTCCGTCAGGCCCGGTCGTTCTCCGGGATCAAGGTAACCAGTCCCGAAGCTTTTTTGCACCTGCGGGAGGCATCCTCTTTAGAGGAGGTTCAATCCATTTTGATGAGCTTGCCACCGGAAGTCGTTACCGCCGGTCTGGATGGGGAGCCGGTGCTCCGCTATAAGGTATCGGAGGAAGAATGCACGGTTGGTGTGGCCAGGAAATTAACCCGTTCAATTCTCAAGCAGGCAGGAGTTTTGGGAACCAAGCTGCATATCGACGCAATGACAGTGCGTATCACCTTCCGAGAACCAGATACGGAAAACGAACGCTATGCTCACCTGAAGTGGCATATCGAAAGGGTTAGCGGCCGCACGGTGATTTATCAAACACCCAAACGCAAAGGACAAATATTACGTCCCCGAACGCTGCTTCGCTCGATGTTGCCGGAGGGTTGCCGCATCCGTAACTTATCAGCAGGAGAATGCCGGAATAGGATCACTGTTACTGTTGCCGGCCTAACATCAGATGAGATAGAGAGGATCGAAGAGGACTTCGAAAACGAATACGGCATGGCTCTTGATCTCAGTGGTCAAATGTCTCTTTTTTAGATCTTGGAGGTTAAAAAATGGCTGAATTAATTGGTCTACGGAATTTTTTGGATAAGTCATACGAACACTCCGTGTTCGATACAATCGCTGCCGACGATAATCCCTGGTATTTTCATATGCACAACCGGAAGGTAGTGAAAGCGAAGCTGGTGGAAAACCTTCGATATGACATTCGCCTTGGATGGAACGGGAAGGATGAGTTGATTCCCAAAATAGAAATAAAGATGGTTTATCAGGAAAATCT
>DAOWNV010000064.1 GCA_030642405.1 Desulfosarcina sp. | reverse complement strand
CAACGCGTCCAAAGGCATTTATCCCATTGGAAAAAGGCCGTCGGCCATCTTTTTCAGCGGCATTGGCGTCGGCGGTTTCTTCCAACCCTTCGAAACTCATGGATAAGCAATCAGGATTAACCGCCTCGGATTATTTAAAACGGGCATCCCACAATGCTACCATCGCCTTTTATAAAAATTCGACGATCCGCAATGGTTCCCTGACCTCTTCAAGACCGGATCTTTTTTTTAATGCTTTCCATCCCCTGAAAAAAACTCGATCCGAAGCTGGTTTACGTCCCGAAACGCATTCAGCAGCTATGGGTGCGGATGAGCCCTCATCGATCAACAAGGAGAAATTGATAGCAGACAGCATCAAACAAGCTGCAAAACAATACAAGCTACCGGAAAAACTGATTCAAAACGTGATCCGGGCAGAATCCAATTTTCGAGCGGATGCCGTTTCTCCTGCCGGTGCTCAGGGGCTGATGCAGCTCATGCCGGCAACGGCCAAAGAACTCGGAGTGGAAGATCCTTTTGATGTCCGGCAGAACATCGACGGTGGTGCTCGCTACCTTCGTCAGATGTTGAATCGGTTCGGAGGGGATATCCGCCTGGCCCTTGCCGCATATAACGCGGGTCCAGGAACAGTCATTAAGTACAACGGAAATGTCCCGTATCGTGAAACGCAAACGTATATCAAAAAAATATTAAAAGATATCTCAGCCTGACCGCTTCTCAGCCGGAAATAGAAAAGCCACAACCGGAAACTAACCTACCGTGGTTTCCAAATGTGGTTACTCTGTCGACGGAATCAACAGCTCTCGACAATTAGCTTAATACCATGTACAAGTACCGTTATCCGTTGCTTTAAGAATGGTGGTTCAGGAATTCATCGAACCGAAGAAAGCATGACGAATACAGGAAAAAATGTTATGACGGAACCCCCTCCCCTCGATGAAAGAGTCCTTCATACCATCATTGCGGAAAATGAAGACTGGCTGATCGATCGCATTCTTCATTATGCCAAACGTCAGGGATACACCAACTATGCCTCTACGCTGCGTGAGGCCTGGCGCCAAGCTGTTGCCGGCCTTTCCCGGCCGTTGCTTGCTGCTCTGGAAAAGGGGGGGCTTGATCTGGAGTTGAAACCGGATGAGGATTACACCAAAGATCCGCTGACCCGATTCGTAATCATAGAAGCAAACCTCCACCGGAAGCGGGGAGTGAGCTTGAGCATGTTTTTAGGCTTTTTGAAATACGTTCGCCAAAGCTACATGGACCTTGTAAATCGGGAATCGCTGAACCCATTGAGCCAACACCGCGTTTCCTTAATTTTAAATCGGGTTTTTGATCGCATTGAAATCGGGTTGGTCACGGCCTGGCATGTTCCTGATGAGAATGATCGAATGGCGGAGCTCCAACATGCGAATCGAGACATTACCAACGAAAAAAACAAGTATGTAACCATTTTTGAAAGTCTTCAATTTCCTGTGGCCATATTGGATGACAACCATCGAATAGTTACTGTGAATCACGCATGGGCGAATCTATTCTCCGGCCCTTCCGTCCCGGGTGCCGACTATTACGATGAAACTCGCGCTAACCAGCAGATTTCATGGTTTTCTGAAGAAATCCAAGTGGTTTTGAATGGCGACGAGCGTGAGGCATCATTTGAAAAATTGGTGATAACGGCCACAGGCAACCAGCACCTGTCCATTAAGATCAAGCAGATGCTCGATGTCAGTGAAAAGTTCAGTGGCTCTGTGATTATTCTCGAAGATGTGACGCAGCAAAAGAAAACGGAATCGGCTCTTCAGGAAACGACGATCTGGTTGACGGAAACGTTCAATGCTTTGGAAGAGGCTGTTTTTATTGCCACGACATCCGGTCGGATTGTGGAGATCAACGCGGCGGCAGAGGAAATATTCGGCTATCCACCGGCAGAACTGAAAAATGGTACAACAAAAAAGCTGCATGTGGATCATGAACATTTTAAGGAATTCACAAGCCGCGTGCGGGAAACACTAACCAAAGGAGAAAAGGCGACATTCGAATATATGACAAAGAGGAAAAACGGTGAGGTTTTCCCGACGATGATGAATCTCTTTTTGCTTAAAAAACCGGACGACACACCTTTGGGTATCGTCTGCGTCCTTCGGGATCTTTCTGAGGAAAAAAGAGCTGAGGCGGCCAATCAAAAAAACGAACGTCTGCAGGGGGCGCTGGAACTCGCCGGTGCTGTCTGCCACGAGATTAATCAACCACTCATGGCCATAAGCGGGTATGCGGAACTGACCTTGATGGACTGCCCTCAAGATTACCCACATTTTGACAACCTGGAAAAAATCATCAGCCAGGTAGCGAAAGTGGGCGCGATCACGAAAAGATTGATGAATGTCACCCGCTATGAAACGAAACCCTATCTGGACCAGCAGATCATTGATATTGAAAAAGCGTCGGAAAACTTTAACGGAAAATAGGAAACGATTATGTTTACTGCCCACGAGATATTGGACATCGCTATACAGCTTGAAAACAATGGTGAGAAAAC
Source organism: Desulfosarcina sp. (assembly GCA_030642405.1). Classification (GTDB taxonomy): domain Bacteria; phylum Desulfobacterota; class Desulfobacteria; order Desulfobacterales; family Desulfosarcinaceae; genus Desulfosarcina. The sequence goes on along the minus strand of DAOWNV010000064.1, from coordinate 8,539 downwards.
CTATCTGGATGCCATCACCCACACGTCGAAAACAGAACTGAAGGACCTCTTGAACTGGATTGCTCAAGAAGAGAGAAACCACGCCCGATGGTTCAGCAACCTGAAAAACAAATTGATTAAAGGCGAGGATCACCACCTGATGGCTGAAATGAGCCGGGCGTTAGTTGAAGATATTATACAAGGGCAGGCATTTTCATTGGAAGAAATGGATTTTTCAGCACTAAACACTCCGGAAAAAATGATCCGCACCTTTGTCGGCTTTGAAGAGGACACCGTGGCTTTTTACGAGTTCCTCAGATCTTTTATTGACGATCCGATCATAGAGGAACAGCTTGAACAGATCATCGCTGAAGAGCACAAGCATATTGCCCAGTTTCTAAAGCTGTTGTGAGAAATCCTTAAGGAATACGGAAAGCCATGGACAAACCCTCAGATAAAAACCCACCATTGCTTTTGCTGGTGGCCGGTGTCAAAGGTGCCATCGGTACGACATTGGCGGTAGCAATTGCCGCTATGCAGGAAACGCCCGAATTGATCTTACCGTCTCTGACCACTACCGGAAAATTTTCATTTTTAGGCAACTGCAACGCGGTGGCCTTGGCGGGATGGGATACATCTGCTGAAGATCTACCCACAGCAATAGAGCACCATGGTGTGCTGCCAACGGGTATGTGGCTACCCTATACATCCCATTTGGAAAATATTGAAACCTTTCCTGCACCGGTCAACACAGGCACCTTAGCAGATCAAATCAAGAAGCTGGAGAAAAATATCCAACAATGCCGCCATAGCTTTCCCGATGCTCGGCCTGTGCTGATAAACCTTTTGCCGGCGGCTTGTGATCTATGCAATCCTGAACAGTACGAAACCGTTGAACCGCTGTACAATCAAACGGCTGCAGGCATGTTGCCGGATCTGGCCTACGTGTTGGCTGCCATCAATGCCGGTATTCCCGTAGTCAACTTTACACCCAATACAATTGAGTTGCCCGGCATCTGTAAACTTGCCGTTGAAAAAGGTGTGCCCATTTTAGGCCGTGACGGTAAAACAGGCCAAACCTATTTCAAAGTGGTCCTCGCCTCGGCATTAAAAGCCCGCGGACTGTATGTTGACGGATGGTACAGCCTGAACATTTTAGGAAACGAAGACGGACTGAACCTGATGGACCCGGATAATGCCTGCGGAAAGTTGAACAATAAAACTAATCTTTTGGACAACATCTTGGGATATCAAGTGGGCGAACATTACGGACGATCCACACACAAGGTTCATATCGACTATTACCCCCCCAGAGGTGATGCTAAAGAGGCCTGGGACGTCATTGACATAACCGGAATTTTCGGTATGCCCATGAGCCTTCGCCTCAACCTTCAAGGAAGGGACTCCATTTTTGCAGCTCCCATGGCTTTAGATCTTGCCCGCTGGTCGGCTGCCCTTCAGATGGCTGGCATCACCGGTCCCGTTCCTGAATTGGGGTTTTTCTTTAAAAAGCCGGTGGGAGACAATGTCCCGTTAACGTTCGAGGAACAATTGGCGGCCTTGGAGGGGTTGGAAAAAAGAATTGAGACCCGTATTGGTGAACAAATTCTCAGTGTAAAGTGATCTGAAAAATCCCGGAGCTAAAAGAACTGTGTCGAATCGTGCCGTATATTATAAAAAAGGACTCTCTCCATGATTTTCGGCTACAGCACCAATGCTTTCGTGAACTATTCCTTGCTGGAATCCTTTGAAAAAATCGCCCGGGTTGGGTTTTCCGGTGTGGAAATCATGTGTGATCAGCCTCACCTCTATCCACCGGATTACAACGAAGAAAAATTGGCCGAGGTAAAAGCCTCTCTGGAGAAAAACAGCCTGAAGCCCACCAATCTGAACAGTTTCACTCTTTTTGCAGTAGGCGACACCTATCTGCCCTCCTGGATCGAGGAAGATGCAAGACGCAGGGAAATCAGAGTGGAACATACACTTGCCAGCCTTCAAATTGCCGCTTATCTCGGCTGTACCAACATCTCCATTCCTCCGGGGGGCCCTTTACCCAATAACATGACACGCGATGAAGCCCTGAAGCTTTTTCATCAGGGAATGGATAGGGTAATCCCCAAGGCCCGGGAATTAGGAGTTAAACTTCTTATCGAACCAGAACCGGACTTGCTTATGGAACGTACAGCGGAGATCAAACCTTTCGTAGAGGAAATCGGGGACCCCATCGTGGGGATCAACTTCGACGTCGGCCATTTTTATTGTGTAGGAGAAAATCCGGCAGGTGCTTTCGAGGATCTCTTCCCCTGGATCGGCCACATACATATTGAGGACATCGCATCCTCCCGCGAACACAACCATATCATTGCCGGATTGGGTGCCATCGACTTTCCTTCCGTCTTTGGCGCTATGAAACGCTGTGGTTATCAATGCGATATGAGTCTGGAGCTTTACCCATACACCGACCGGCCGGAAGAGGCCGGCCGGAAAAGTCTTGACCACCTATTACCTATGATATTGGAGGCGGGACTGGTCTGATCGTCCTGCTGTTTATAAATGAAAAATGATAGATCTAAGCTAGTATACACGACTGAACACGGCCATTATTGTCCAAAATGCAACAAACAATTCAATCGTTGCAGCTGCAGACAAAAACCAACGCTACCGTCCGGTGACGGTATTGTTCGGGTTGGCCGGTCCACCAAAGGCCGCAAGGGGAAAGGTGTTTCCACCATTTCCGGCATCCCCATGGACGACCATGAATTGAGGCAGGTCGCCAAAACACTCAAAAAAAAGTGTGGGACCGGTGGGACTGTGAAATCCGGTGTCATCGAAATCCAGGGGGATCACCGAGAATTATTAATGGTCGAGTTGAAAGCCATGGGATATACGGTTCGAAAATCTGGAGGTTGAAACCATGAAAAACACAGCAAAAGAAATTCAGGCGGTAATTTTTGATCTGGACGGTACTTTGCTAAATACACTTGCTGATATCAGCGATTCGGTCAACCAAATGCTGTCAGAACACGGGTTTTCTACCCACACCACAGACGATTACAGGCGTTTCATTGGAAACGGCATCCAAATGTTGGTCACACGAGCGCTTCCCGTTGCCGGACGATCCGAGGAACTGATTCACGCCTGTGTCCATCGAGCGCGTGAAATCTATTGGGAAAACTGGAATCGCAAAACTCGTCCTTACAACGGCGTCATGGATCTTCTAAATATACTTGAAACGAAAAATGTACCCAAGGCCATTTTGTCCAACAAACCCCATGATTTTACCGTTCGGTATGTGGACGCCTATTTTCCGGATATCACATTTTTGGCGGTCATGGGACAGAACGACCGCTTCCCGGTCAAACCCGACCCGGCATCCGCTCTGGATATTGCTCAACAAATGGGTATCGTCCCTTCTTCTTTTCTTTTTGTAGGGGATAGCGCTATAGATGTGAAGACCGCTCTATCTGCCGGGATGTACGCTGTGGGTGTTGCGTGGGGCTTTAAAGGTCATGAGGAACTTGCTAAAGCAGGCTGTAATACATTGGTGGACCACCCTTCGGAAATCCTGAAATTATTTTAGTCTATCCGTGGGATAAGGATGTGGAGAAGAACAAGGATTCAATTAGGAAATGTAGGCTATAGGGCAATAATTTTGTTTAACGCCGGTTAGGCAACCAACGTGTCGAGCTGAGCCAGCAGGTGAGCCTTGGTGTCCTTGATTTGAGAAATCGCCCCTTCCGGTCCCAGCCGGTCTATTTTATAGGAAATCATTTTTCTGACAATTTTATATTTCCGGCTTCCCGGCTTCAGGGCATAGTCTTCATTCAACAACAACATAATTTGAGCCATCGCCTGCAATTTATTCATCGCATGACCCGCCTCCAGAATCCGACGACACCTATGATACCATATGAAAGAAGGAGCAAGGTCGTGATGTTCGGCTTAGAGGTACTTGCGCCCCCATCACGATCTGCCAACGCCGAATTCTGTACCATTTCCGAAGAACTATAATTATCAAATTCTATAACCGATTGATTCCATAACAGATTCCTGCTTCTCACATACATAGATATACCGGAGGCGTACGCATCCTGCGCCCCTGCGCTGCGGCGAAGATCGTGGGTATCCATTCCGGTGCCGTCCTCCAAAAGGGTTGTATCCATCATCCACGTACAGAAGATAATTGCTACGGCAATCGATATGAATTGAACGGGTTTCCTCATCATAATCTCCTTTTCCTCTAAACAAAAAGTTTACGAGTGGAAACCGCTTGAAATACTTGTCATTGGAACTAATTGTTTTATAAGCGAATTAAATAGACAAGTCAACAAAATGAGAGAAAAACTTTTCCGGCAGGTAGAAAAGCCAATCTTTCGAGGAATCTCCCTCATTGGCCATTTTTGTATAATCCACACTATATTGTAGTTTAAGGAAACCAACAATGATCATATGTTGTGTATCCTCTTTTTTTGCGATCTTCCGAACAAAACAAAATTTTTTTTACCACCTTGAAATTTTCAAGTTTTAAGGAAATCAATACCGTTTAGGCCTTGCATACGCTTCCTTCTCATTCTAAAATATAATACTGTATGTTGTCATTTAGGATTGTAAATTTTATTAATTACCCAATCCGTAGCAATAAAAACATGGAGCTTCTCATCAATGACAATCCTATCGACGGTTTTGCTCTTTTTTATCGGTGGGCTCGGCGCATGGGGCTGGATTTTTTACCGTCAACAACGGTTAAAGAACCTCTCACTGGACCAAAAACTGAAAAAATTGCTGAAAGACGCTACAGAACAAAAGGAATTATACCAACAAAACAAAGTCCAATGGGAACAAACGGAGGAAAAACTACGCAGCTTTCTTAAGCTGATGGACACATTGATGAATACCATCCCCAATCCGATTTATTTCAAAGATGTCGAAGGGGTTTTTCAAGGATGCAACAAGGTATTTGCCAAGCAAATTCTGGGGCTTACCAGGGATCTAATTATCGGAAAGCGTCCTAATGAATTATCCGACCAGATTCCTGCGGATCTTGCTTCTGTCTATCAACGGGAAGAACGTAAAATGATTGAAAAGGCAGGTATTCACACCCATGAAAACCAAGCGCTTTGCACCGAAGGGCAACGGCGCGACTTTCTCTTCAGCCTTGCACCGGTAATGGATAACCATGGTGAAATAAACGGCAGTGTTGCTGTCCTTTCTGATTTGACCGATAAAAATCGTGCAGCTCAAAATCGTATACAAAAAGAGAAGCTGGAGGGTGTATTGGAAACAGCCGGGGCCGTTTGCCACGAATTGAACCAACCCTTGCAAACCCTTTCGGGCTACACGGAGCTAATAGCAATGAAACTGGATGACCTGGAAGCCATGGATAATATTGAAAAAATCATCACACAAATCGAGCGAATGCGCGACCTCACCAACAAGCTGCAAGGTATCACGCGTTACGAAACCACTGATTATTCGGGAAACACAAAAATCATCGATATCGACAAGGCTTCTAAAATAATGTAAACGGACCTGTCTATTTCTCACAAAAAAAGTGAAGATTGAATGAATCACTCGGCATGTGGTTTACCGTCACATGACTGAACCCGGCCTGTTTCAACATTTTTTCAGCCAACTGCCGACCCCACATCATGCCCAACCCGGCTCCACCATTAGCCAATCCAACCGGCATGCAATGCATCAGACTTACCGTATATAAAAAGGTGCCCATGGAATGATTCTTGTTGCCGGCGATGCCGGTTTCAGCAGCGATATCGATCATGGAGAACACCCCGTCGTCCTTCAAGATTTCATTAATGCCCTTGAGCGCTTCCAGTGGTCTGGTTTGGTCGTGGATTGCATCGAAGGCGGTAATGTAATCGAAAGACCTTGAAAGGTCACTGGTAACCGCCAACTCGGCGGCGTCCCGTTGTTCAAAACGGGCATTGTCCAATCCATTTTCAAGGGCAGCTGCCCTCGCTGTTTCAAGGGCTTCGGCACTGATATCGAGACCGGTGAACCGACTGGCGGGAAAAGCCTTGGCCATTAAAAGGGTAACGAGCCCCTGGGCGCATCCCATGTCACACACATCAATCCCTTGTTGTAGGTCAAAAACCAGCTGACCGCCGTTCACTGTTGGCAAAAAAACATCCACAAGGACCTCGCGGTGCTTGGCATCTCCCAATTGTCCCATGAAATCATGAAATTCCGGGTAATGCTTATATGAAATTCCGCCACCGTCCAGAAAGCCTTGAAACACCCTGTCCATGGCACAAGCCGTAAGCAGGGGAATCTCCTGGGTGTATACACCCAGGTTATTGCTGCCGGCCCTTCGCGTAAGCACATCCCCATGGGCTTTGGGGAGGTTAAAAAGCTGATGGCCATCAGCTCCATCGACCATTTCCACAATACCACCGCATACCATGGCACCCAGCCATTCATTGACATAGCGCAAATCCAAGCCTGACTTTTCACAAATATCATTTGCGGTGCATGGTCGATTTTTTTTATCCATCACATCAAAAAGTCCGGCACGGTATCCCAGTCCCATTGCAAGGTTCAAGGACCCGTAGTTGAGAATATCCACCATTTTATCGGCGAATGACTTTGGTTGGCTTTCCTTTTTCATCAAAAATCCCTTTTTTCCATTTTCCACTAATTAGGAAAAATCATATACTGTGTCAACAAGATATGTATCCGTCAAACCAGCGTCCCTATTCATAATGGCTACCATGCAGGGAACAAATCCGTTCAAGTCCACTGATGAGGTTCCGATATACGAATTACATAAGCAGGACTGAAAAAATAAGATAACGGTAGCTATGCAACGAATCATCATATATCTGTTTTCCGGTTTTCGTAGCCTTTTTCGTAGGCTTACACCGAACGAGGACAAACTAGGCCAGACTTTGGTGAAAAGAGGCATTCTTACCCAGGTGCAGCTTGAGGAAGTCCTGGTTGCTCAACGTGAACGCCTGGTGGAAACCGGCCAAGCCGTACGTTTGGGGTACCTGATCACCGAATTGGGAATCGCCTCCGAAACATCTGTGATTGCCGCAATAAACGATACCTACAACCTCTCTGTTGTCTCTTTGTCGGACAGCATACGAGAACCAATTCTTCGCAAGCGGTGGGCTCTGACTAAGCGCCTTTCCAAACCAATAGTTCCCATATGGCTGAAGCTTTGTATCGGCGCCCTGCTCATTGTTACCGTCACAACTTTTTCCTTTGGCTATCTGATTATTAACAAACAGAAAGACCGCCTTTTCGACCAAACGGTAAATCTGGGTACGGTGAGCCTTAATTATTTTGTCAACAATGCCCGCATTCCCCTAATCGACGACGACATCCTCCGCCTTAACTCAATGATCAAGGAGGCGACGAACACACAAGGGCTGAGATACGCATTGGTTACCAATACGAAGAACTTGATCCGTGCACACACCGATCTGGATCACATCGGAACCTATTGGGTTGCGCCATCATCTACTGTTCGGCAAAGCGATCGACGAAATGCTTCCTATTATTCTATTGTTGTCGCCTCAGGTGAACAGATTCTCAACCTCACCCGAAAAGTGGTTTTTAAAGACAAAATATTGGGATCGGTCCATGTTGGTGTTTCATTGGATTTTATTAAGAACTTGGTAAACAGGGAAATAGTTTTCGTACTGTGCACAACCATTGCTATGCTTGCCATTGGGCTGGTCATCGCCCTTTTTCTTGGAATATGGTTTTCTCGGCCCATTTCTCAGCTTGTAACAGCCACAGAAGCCATTGGTAAGGGCGATTACCGACATCGAGTTTATCTGAATCGCAAGGATGAGTTGGGCAACCTGGCAACGGCATTCAACCGGATGGGAGAGGAACTGCTCCGGCATAAATTGACACGTCAAGCCTTTGGCAAATATGTGGGTGAAGACGTTCTTGAAATGATTGTCGCCGATCCGGAAAAAACATGGTTGAAAGGGCACCAAAACAAAGCCACCATTCTTTTTGCCGATATACGCGGGTTCACCCCCTATGCCGAAGAACGGGAGCCGACGGAAGTGGTGGAGGTGCTCAACACCTATTTTGAAGTCGCTACCCGCTGCATATTGGACTATGGCGGCTATGTGGACAAATTCATCGGCGATTGTGTGCTGGGGGTATTCGGAGTTCCGGTATTTAGAAAGGATCATACGGAAAGAGCAGTGCGAGCCGCCTTGGATCTCATGGACCGGTTGAAAGCGTTTCGGTTAGGTAAAAACGCTCTATTATCATCTGTGGGCATCGGCATTCATACCGGCTTTGTCGTCTCCGGCAACATCGGTTCCCAAGCAAAAATGGAATATACGGTTATCGGTGATACGGTGAATCTGGCATCTCGCCTCACCGATCTGGCCGATGCCGGAGAAGTGCTCGTTTCGGAATCCGTATATGACAAAATCAAACCGATGGTTACCGCAAAACCTGCGGATCAACGCATGGTGAGAGGCAAAAGTGCGCCTGTAAAAATGTACACGATCAAAACCATCCAACAGAGGTCCAATGTCAAATCAAGCAATTAAACAGGATAACGATTGTT
>DAOWNV010000067.1 GCA_030642405.1 Desulfosarcina sp. | reverse complement strand
TGGCTTGGGGGCTCAGAAAGAAAGACACCGATCTGATTCAGGCGGTAAATGCCTTTCTTAACCAGGCCAAACAAGAGAAAACGTTGCAACCTATGATCAAACAGTGGATTCCTCTGGCGAAATAGCCTGTCCCAAAGAAACGAATTTCGACATGGCAGTCAATAATCTTACCCGAAACAACATTGTTCTGCTCATCTGCCTGCTGGCTTTGATCTTTTTCAATCCCGTGCCTCATAAAAAGCTACCCTTTCTTCAAGATTTATTAATGACGGCCATTCTGTATTCGGGTATTTTTTCTTTGGATTTCTCCCCAAAGGCAACGAAGATATTGCTTCCATTAGGTACTATCACGGCCGCCACCTTATGGATCCATCATTTTTTTCCCGGCAATATCATTTCACTGATCGATTTCATCAGTACGGTTCTTTTTCTGATAGCCATTGTTGTACTGATGATCCGCCATATCGCACGGAGTCAGAATGTGACGGCCACCATTATTCTGAATTCCATCAACGGGTACCTTCTTCTCGGAGTACTGGGGGGGGTGATGCTGGTCATATCAGATGTGATTTACCGGTTCACTCATGCTTCGGGAGAACATGCCATCGACTTTACAAGTCAAAGCGCACCGCAATTATTCGATTTCGTTTATTTCAGTTTCGTTATCATTACGACCTTGGGTTTCGGGGACATCACACCCGTTTCCTACCTAGCCCGATCTTTCTCCATACTCATCGCGATTACCGGGCAAATGTACATGACCATCCTTATTGCCATACTGGTGGGTAAATTCTTAGCCCAACCCAAGGGCGAATAAATGAACTGGTTCAGAAAATTGATCCCGGCTGTGTTGTCTTGTGCCGGGATCGTCATGGTTGTTTTGGTGACGGCCGTCCTGGTCGCGCATCTCACGGCGAACCGGGAATTGGTGAAGTCTTACATTGTCAATGCGGCCAACCGGGTAACGGGCGGCACGTTGGAATACGGTCCTCTGGAGATCCGTTTTTTTCCCATTCCCCATTTGACAGCACAAAACATTTATCTGCGTCGGCCCGATGCATTCGCACTGCAGGTGAGTCAATTATCGATCTATCCTCGTTTTTTGCCGATGCTGAAAGGTCATGTCAGCATCCGCCACCTGAATCTGGCGTCCCCAGTTCTCACGGTACCCGCAAGCCAACAATCCTTGTTCCTGTCTGACCCATTGGAAGATAATAAAAGTTCCACTCCGGCAGATGACATCAAAAAGGGCATTCAGGCTTTTTTTAACCGGTTGGAGATGATCAATTCACTATCGGAGCTCAAGATTGTATCAGGGACGATTATCCTTGCCCGCAGCGATGGTGAAAACCTTACGATTACCAACATGAATGCCTTTGTTGAAAAGGATGAAGAGGATCTGTCATTTCACCTGAACTGCCGGTCGGATGTCAGCGGTGAGATCAGCGTAAGAATTTCTGCAAATATCCCCGCCATGCGGGCAACGGGAAAAGCGACATTGTCAGGCATTAATGTGCGTCCCCTGCTTTCCAGTGCCATGCTTCCAAAAGGTATTTCCACGAAAGACACCCGGGCAAAGGTGCACACCACGTTTACCTTAGATGGGCCGGAAAACATACATGGCCGGTTTAATTTCCATTTTCCTTCACTGACGATTTTGCGCAAGAACCGTAGCCTCGATATGGAAGCCGTCGCTCTTTCCGGGACGATTGGTATCGCTCCCAAAGACCTAACGATATCGTTTGACAACATCACTTCGAAGCAACCTGCACTGGACCTTTCTGCAGATGCTATCTTTACTTTTGAAGATGATGATAACAGTCCCGTTGTCGAACTGCGTGCTAGGGCCAAGAAGCTGGATGTTGCCATTGCAAGTGCAGTCACGAGTGCTATTGCCGGGGATCTTGACGCCATCCAGACAGCTTTTTCAGTAGCCAGGCAGGGAAAACTGACCGATGTTAGTTTTTTCGCCGGATTCAAACAGTTGAAAAAAAAAACCCAATTGGTCAAATTAAAGGCTTCCGGCCACTTGACAAAAGGGTTGGTCACCATTTCCGGTATCTTGGCCGATCTTGAAGAGCTGGATGGTGATGTCGTTTATGAAGACAACCACGTGGCCTTTAAACATGTCAGCGGCTACTTTAAAGGCGCCACATTTCAAAAACTGGATGCAGCTATAGATTGGCAAAAACAACCGACGCTTTCCATAAAGTCGTCATCGGTGAAGGTTGACATGGAGGTATTTTACTCATGGTTGACCAGCCTTGAAGGTGTTGCTGAAGCCAAAAACTATATGGATTCCATTGCAGGTACAGGAAAATTGTCATCCCTGACCATCGCAGGCCCACTTGTGAAACCGCAAAACTGGATTTTCAAAATTGTGGGTTCACCGGAAAAAGTCCTTGTGAAAAGCCCGCTGATTCCCTTTGGCGTGACCTTTTCCGGTGGAGAAATCACATTCGTTCCCGACCGGAAACAGGCTGTTGGTGTAAAAGTCGATTTTCTGGATGGATCCGTCATCTCTTCCTACCAATCAAAAAAAATTATCAACCCCGAATCGACATCGTGGCACATCAACGGGACTATAGGACAGTCTACACTTGACTGGTTGAACACAATTCTACCCATTCCTGAACATTTGCAGATACAGCCCCCGGTGGAACTTTCCAATGTTCACATTCTTACGAACGATACTCATACATTTTCTTTTTCCGGTAAAATAAAAACCGCAGGTGGCGTTAACCTTTACGCTGATTTCTTCCGTTCCCCCGATGCATGGCAAATCCGTAAAATTCAATTTTCCGATGGCCATTCAAATGCTACGGTTGCGGTGACAAAAGTGAATTCGATACTTGATCTATCCTTTTCGGGGAATATTGAAAAACAGACCGCCAACCGGTTGCTCAGAGAAAACCGAACCCTTTTGGGTTATCTCAAAGGAAATTTTCATGCTTTGATTGACACGCATGAGCCCCTAAAATCCTCTTTTAACGGAAAGCTGGAAGGGAAATCCTTGCAAATTCACGAGCTGCTGCCCGAAGCTTTTTCCATCGATAAGTTTTTTGTTGAAGGCAACGGTAAACAATTGACCATTGGGCCTTCCCGGATTTGTGTGATGAACAGCAAAATGGGTGTGCAGGGCGTTATCACCCGTGCTTTCCAACGAATGACATTCGATGTCGATGTCATCGCGGATGTCATTGATGAAGCGCTGATTAGCGCATTGCAATCCATAGGGAAGGAAAATTCTGATTCGGACAAAAAGCAAGGACCGCAACCGGAAGTTCTCCTTGCAGGCACCATACACCTCAACACTACCGATTTCTCCTATGGCGGTTTTACCTGGACACCTGTTAAAGCTGACATTAACGTCGAAAACAATCGTCTCTCTATCCAAATTGACAAAGCGAACCTGTGCGGTATTTCAACCATTGGAAAGTTGACATTCTCGCACAAGGGCATCTCCATGCGCCTTTCTCCCACGGCAAGCAATGCATCCCTTCAGACAACCGTAGACTGTCTGTGGGATGAAATGTATGTGGTAGATACACATTACGATTTGTCTGGTGAGATCAACCTGCCGTTCACAAAAAAAGATCCGGCGCTTTTTTTATATGGGCAGATGGAATTAACATCTGAAAATGGCAGGATTCTATATTCAAATGTGTTGATGAAAATTTTAACCATCCTCAACGTAACCGAACTGTTTACCGGTGGGTATACCGATCTGAAGAAAAAGGGGTTGGGTTATTCAAAGGCATATATAAAGGTGCGGCTCGGCGGCGGAAAGCTGGTATTTGAGGAAATTTTTCTCGACGGATATTCATTGAAGCTTACCGGAAACGGCAGCATAGATTTGACCGATCGGGAGGTTAATATCGAATTACTTGCCGCTCCCTTGAAAACAGTGGACTCTATTATCAAAAGACTACCAGTCATTGGCTATATTACAGGGGGTGCGCTGGTAACCATTCCCTTTCTGGTAGAAGGTCCCATTGAAAACCTGACCGTTGTACCCCTTCCACCCTCGAAAGTGGGCAAAGGACTGATAGGTTTGATGGAACGCACACTGAAAGCTCCTTTCAAATTGGTAGAGAGTGTGTCCGAGATTATGCCGAAGGACTTTCACAATGGGCGGCTTTCCCAGGAATCCGACACTTCCGGGAATGAACCTTGATCAAGCGATGAGGATGTCTTGTGACACTCTGAACCGGCTAAGGAATGTGAATGAAATAAATTCGGTTTTTTTCTGTAACACCGCAGTTTGAGCAAAAATTGCCCCCGGTTTTTCGATTTGCAATCAAACGTACTTTCCAGTATGGAACAGATTTGTAACCTTCTTGGCAGAAAAGGCTTAGAGCTTTTTATTTAACCCAACAAAATAGGTCGTGATATGAATAGATTCCGTTTCCCAGTTTTTTTCATTCTTTTTTCGTTTCTCTTCACTTTTCCAATGATGGCTTTTGCCGATAGTAATGAAAACGCCGTTTCTGTGTTTCAAAAATCTTCCGCAGTTCAACCCTATTTTTCCACTGCTTATGGATATGCTGTTTTTCCAGTTGTTTATAAAGGGGCTATCATTGTTGGGGGGGGCTTTGGCGGGGGAAAGGTCTACAAGAAAGATGCCGCCACAGGAACCGCAAGTTTGGCACAAATCACCGTTGGTTTTCAGTTAGGCGGGCAGGTTTTTAGTGAAATCGTTTTTTTTGAAGACGAAAGGGCTTACAATGAGTTTACACGTGGTGGCTTCGAGTTCGATGTGAATGCATCAGCGGTTGCCATTACAGCCGGTGCGCAGGCGAAGGCCGGAACCATGGGAACAACTGCCGGCGCAAGTGCCGGTCCAGCGACCGGCACACAGGCGAGCAATCATTATCGAAAAGGAATGGCCGTGTTTGTTCATACAAAAGGGGGGCTGATGTTCGAGTTTTCCGTAGGCGGGCAACGGTTCGACTTTAAACCCTACAAATAGGGAAGAGAGTCAACTATTATCCGGATAACATTGCAGACGGATCGAGTCTATGAAAGAGAATCCCTTTGACATGGTTTAAGCTACCCCCTGCTACCGGCGAAAGTAAGTCCGATTCCAAATAAAAGGATGTTAACAGGCTCAAGAACAGATGTTATTGGAAGTGCGCTTTGACCAAAAAAGTCAGCAAAGGCCCCTGAGCCAAACAAAGGGAAAGCTACCAAAAGAAGGATCGGCGTTATAAGTATTATTGTTTTTTTCATGGTAACACTCCTGAATTGTAAGTAAATGAACTGCTCACCCGCCTTAGTATCTCGCGAATATCTTCAATAACAGCAACCTTGGTGCCAACACCTGCAAGGTTGCTGTTAGTTTTTTGTTATCGCATGTAACGTGCTGTAATTATACTTTTATCTATATTGAAAAAATGACTGGATGACGGGTGAGATGTGGAGACATAATTTTTCGCCACTACCGTTTTATGGCGAGCACTACCTAACTCTATGAAATTTTTTTCATAAACAGTATTTTATTCCACTATTGCCGTTTTCCTCCCAACTGACCACAAGCCGCCATTATGCGTCCACCCTTTTCGTTGCGTCGTCTGACAAATATCTTTTGTTTCGTAAGCCAGTTGTGGAATTGTTCATAACTTTTTTCAGAAGGTGGATGCAAACCTGAACCGTATGCGGGATTATAGGAAATCAGGTTTAATTTAACTTTCAAGGGGGCAAGGTACTGCCCAAGGCGTTGGGCATGTTCAAAACGGTCATTCACCCCCTGAATCAGTACATACTCAATAAAAATTGAAGATCGTTTTGACAAAGGGTAATTTTTCAACGATTTTTTCAGGTCTGCCATGGGAACCGACCGGTTGATGGGCATAAGCCAAGAACGAATTTCATCGTCGGGTGCATTGAGAGACACGGCCAGATTCACAGGGTTGCCTTCGATCCGGGCAAGCCGGTCTATTTTTTCCGCCAAGCCGGCTGTGGAAACGGTGATATAGCGGCGGGCGATGTCCAAGCCTCGTTGATCTTCCAACACATGGATGGCTTGAATCACATTTTTCAGGTTGTCCAGTGGTTCTCCCATGCCCATAAAAACAACGTTTCGGATATCGAAACCCAGTTGATGCCGTGCGGTAAACACCTGTCCCACAATCTCAGCTGCTGTGAGATTTCGTATCAACCCCATTCGACCGGTCCGGCAGAATCGGCAACCCATCCTGCATCCCACCTGGCTGGAGACACAAAGGGTATAGCGTCGATACATGGGGATCACCACCGATTCAACATTCATGTCGTCCGTTAGCTGTGTAACGAATTTTACAACCCCGCCGTCGGCTTCCCGCTTACTCATACGGCCTGTCGAGATATTCAGTTCGGAGGTCACTTGACGAACCAATTCCGGTAAGTGGAAAAAGGGCGATAGCTTTTCAGGAGCCGGTTTTCCGGTTTTCATTACCTGGCGGTATAAGGGAGAGCTGTAATGGATTCCTTTGTCATAGCGCCGCTGAAAGGTTTCGGCAAATTGAGCATGGGTTTTATCCAAAATTTTCAAGGGCTGTGACCCTATTGAGGAGGAATGTATCGAATAAAATCAAACCGGTTTTGCTTTGATAACGCAAATTTGGAAAAATGCAACAGCAATCAGTTTGACACTCTGAGTGGATTTTGCGATATACTAATCTATTTCTTATAAAGATTTCAGGCAAAATAGCCCTTTCCAAAGGAGCAATCCGCTCCCTTACTAGGCGCCTTTATTTCGCCGATGGAGATACTCAAATGAAAGAAAACAAAACCACATCCGGAGCTAATTTTATCACCACAATCATTGAAGCGGATTTGCAGGCCAATAAAAACAACGGCCGGCTGGCAACCCGGTTTCCACCGGAACCCAACGGTTATCTGCACATCGGTCACGCCAAATCAATCTGCCTGAATTTTGGAGTTACAAAGACCTATAATGGTACCTGCAATTTGCGTTTCGACGACACCAATCCTACCAAAGAGGATGTGGAATATGTGGACTCCATCATGGAAGACGTACGTTGGTTAGGGTTCGATTGGGACGACCGGCTACACTATGCTTCGGATTACTTCGAACAATTGCATGACTTCGCAGTTCAGCTGATCCAATCAGGCGATGCCTACGTGGATGATCTCAATGCAGGTGAAATCCGTGATCACCGAGGTACCCTGACGGAACCAGGTAAAAACAGTCCCTGGCGGGATCGCAGTGTTGAAGAAAACCTGGACCTGTTTCAGCGCATGCGAAAGGGCGAATTTGAAGACGGGAAGCGGGTGTTGCGGGCAAAAATTGATATGACCCATCCCAACCTGATTATGCGGGATCCCACGTTGTACCGGATACGCAAAACCCACCACCACAGAACTGGTGATGACTGGTGCATCTACCCTATGTATGACTTCACCCATTGCCTGTCCGACAGTATCGAGGGCATAACCCATAGTTTGTGTACGTTGGAGTTCGAAAACAATCGACCGCTTTACGACTGGGTGTTGGACCATGTGAATGCACCCTGCCACCCCCGGCAGATCGAATTCGCAAGGCTGAACTTAAGCTATACGGTACTCAGCAAGCGCAAACTGATCCAATTGGTGGACGATGGGATTGTCGACGGTTGGGACGACCCACGCATTCCTACCCTTTGCGGCTTGCGTCGTCGGGGTTATCCACCCGAAGCGATCCGGAATTTTTGTGACCGTATAGGCTTGGCCAAGCGGGATAGTGTGGTGGACGTAGCGCTTTTGGAATACAGCGTACGCGAAACGTTGAACAAGAAAGCGCCGCGGGTCATGGGTGTTCTGAGACCCTTGAAGGTTGTCATAGAAAATTATCCCGAAAATCAAGTGGATGAACTTGATGCGATCAATAATCCTGAAGACCCGGCTGCCGGTACCCGTAAGGTTCCTT
This sequence comes from Desulfosarcina sp., assembly GCA_030642405.1. Lineage (GTDB taxonomy): Bacteria > Desulfobacterota > Desulfobacteria > Desulfobacterales > Desulfosarcinaceae > Desulfosarcina. Next base: position 2,977 of record DAOWNV010000067.1, on the reverse strand, counting down.
TTTCTCGTGAAATTTATATCGAGCGGGATGATTTCATGGAAAACCCACCTAAAAAGTTTTTTAGGCTGGGACCGGGACGGGAAGTGCGGCTGCGGTATGCGTTCTTCATTACCTGCACCGACATCATCAAGGACGAAAAAACAGGTGAGGTCATTGAACTGCGCTGTACCTACGATCCGGCGACCAGGGGCGGTGATGCACCTGACGGGAGAAAGGTCAAGGCAACTTTGCACTGGGTGTCAGCCACCCATGCCATAAATGCCCAGGTGAGGCTTTACGACCGTCTGTTCAGCAAAGCCAATCCGGATGAAAAAGAGGAAGGGAAAACCTATAAGGATTTCATCAACCCCAACGCATTAGAGATTCTTGATAACTGCCGGCTGGAGCCCTGCCTCGCCAATGTCGGGCCTGATTATTTTTGCCAGTTCGAGCGGTTGGGGTACTTTTGTGTAGATGCCAAAGACTCAAAGCCCGGCGCCCTGGTGTTCAACCGTACGGTTACCTTGCGGGATGCTTGGGCGAAAATGAAGAAAAAGAAGTAAAAAGAATCTCAAATTTTTACATACAGACAAATTCGTCATTTTATCTTTCCGATAATCAGCACGAGTTGCAAACCACCATGCAGCAGCGGCATCTGTTTGGCCGGAAAGGGTAAGCGCCTGGCCAACCCGGGACTCGGCGTGATCAGGGCAACCGACCATCCTTTGAATCGGAGCGTCAGATGCCGGCATATGTCCTTGAACAAAGCTTTTGCCTGCATGGAAGAACCGAGCCGCTTGCCGTAAGGAGGGTTGATGACGACCAGGCCTGAAGTACCGTCATACAAGCCTGCGTGACAGTGAAAAAAATCTTTTTGTTGAACCTTTACCGCATCGGATAGATGTTTGTTGGCAATGACAGACAGTAATCGGTTACAGGCCTTTGGTTTGATATCTGAAGCAAAAATGACTGGTCGGTTCAAACTTGACTTTTTTGATTCAGCTTTTTTTTTTAAAAAAGCCCACTGGTTTTCACGAAATGCCGGCCAGTCAACAAAAGAGAAAGATCGCAAAAGACCAGGTGCCATTTGTTTAGCCACCATAGCCGCCTCCAGGGAAAAGGTGCCCGATCCGCAAAACGGATCAACCAGGGGGTTTTGTGGATCATAGCCGGCCACCTTGAGAATGGCTGCTGCCAGGGTTTCCCTGATGGGCGCACTGGAAGATATAGGCTTTAACCCTCGTTTATATAGTGGTTCCCCACTGCTGTCTAAAGACAGGGTAAAATGATCATTGACGACACGGGCGAAAAGGGTCTGCGGAAACGACGGTGAACCATCGATGGACAGCTCACTCATTCGGCGTGTTATACCGTTCAACAGTCCATCTGTGATCGCATCGGTGTGGTACAACCTCGACTTGATACTGCGAACCTTTACCTCGGGCACAGTACCGGAAGGAAGGAACAATTCCCAGGGAATGTCAGCCGCTTTTTTTTCCAATTTTCTGGTGTTTGTGGCTGAAAATGAAGATATCCGCATCAGAACACGGGTGGCCGTACGAAGGTGTAGGTTTACCTTCATGCAATCGACAAAGCGGCCGTAGAAAGTGACGCCGCCGGTTTCTTTTTCCGGCTTTTCGCGGCAAAGGCCCAGTTCGGACAGCTCACGGCGGCAGAACCGTTCGAGACCCGGGGATGTTACGGCATAGTACTCGCGAATCCGGCCGGTGACATGGCGTCGAACCCGTTTGGAAAATGAACGTTGGGAAATGGGGTCGTTTTTCAGCATTGCAAATCGTCGCTCATGATGATGTTGATTAAAACAGCCGTTGATACTACACAACATGTGGAAGTTAGCCTATCAAATACATCTTGTTCATGTAAACATTGTTTTTTGAAAGAAAGACCCTGTGAGTGTGTCCCCGTGCAAAGATTCGGGTAAAAAGCGGCTTGCCGGAAAGGTAGTTGCATGGTTGTCTCAAAACAGATAATAAATGATCATTGTCGTCTATTAGAATAATGAAAGGATGGTTTTTATGGCTGGTGGAATAAATAAGGTGATACTAGTGGGAAACCTGGGCCGGGATCCGGAGATTAGATACACGGCCGATGGCAAACCCATCGCTAATTTTCCCATTGCAACCTCGGAATCATGGACGGATAAAAACACCGGAGAGCGCAGGGAAAAAACCGAATGGCATCGTGTTGTCGTCTTCGGTAAACTGGCGGAAATTTGTGGAGAATACTTGTCCAAAGGGCGACAGGTGTACATTGAAGGAAAATTGCAAACCAACAAATGGCAGGGCCAGGATGGACAAGACCGCTACACCACGGAAGTGGTGGTACAAGGCTTTGGAGGTACCATGCAAATGCTTGGTACCCGCGGTGATAGCGGTGGTGGTAACCGCCAGCCTACATCAAGTGGTGGTGGTGGTGAACAGCCTACATCAAGTGGTGGTGGTGGTGGTGGTGGTGAAGGTGGCCGCCAGCCTGCACCAAATGGTAGTGGTGGCGGAGGTGGGTATCAGGATACAGGGTATCCTCAACCGCCCTATTCGAATGGTCAGGAGGACGATGTCCCGTTTTGAGGCGCCATAAGCAGGTTTCTTATAATTTAAAAAAGCTCAACACCTCACCTGCTTACACAGATCCAGCTATTTTGTAGCCGGAGAGGGGTTTTAGCGACTAAAGCCGGACCCCCATCTCTTGAGTGCGATTTGATTTGGTATCTTTTGGATACCCAAGAGGCCAAAAACCACAAAAAAGGCACTTAAAGGAGTCTTCTAAGTGCCTTAAATCATTGGTCGGGGCAAGAGGATTTGAACCTCCGGCCCCCTGCTCCCAAAGCAGGTGAGACACCATTCATCGCAATTCATAACTATCTAAAATTAAAACATATTCTTATTTACCATCTTAATTTTCATGCTAAAATCATAGTGTGCATGGTGTGTATAATATCAATGGGTTACGCATGGTATCAGCACAAAAGGGTACATAT
>DAOWNV010000104.1 GCA_030642405.1 Desulfosarcina sp. | reverse complement strand
TGTTGGTGGCCGATGCCATGACCGGTCAGGATGCGGTGAATATCGCAAAATCCTTTGATGAGAGGCTGAACATCGGTGGTGTCGTACTTACGAAAATGGACGGCGATGCTAGAGGCGGCGCGGCCCTGTCCATCCGTTCCATTACCGGAAAACCCATCAAGTTTATTGGTGTGGGTGAAAAGCTCAGTGAACTGGAGGCTTTTCATCCCGAGCGAATGGCTTCGCGAATTCTTGGTATGGGTGACGTTCTCACCATGATCGAGAAGGCCCAGGAGGTGGTGGACGAGAAAGATGCGGCTGAACTGGAAAAAAAGCTGCGAAAAAACCAGTTCACGCTGGAAGACTTCCGTGACCAGATGCGTCAGATTCGAAAAATGGGATCGTTGACCGACATCTTGGGAATGATTCCCGGCATGGGAAAGATGAAGCAGATGAAAAATCTGCAGGTGGACGAAAAAGAGCTGGTCCATATTGAAGCCATCATTAATTCAATGACCCCTCAAGAGCGTAGCAAATTTACGATTATTAATGGAAGCCGCCGAAAAAGGATTGCTGCGGGCAGTGGTACCCGCGTTCAGGATGTGAACCGCCTGTTGAAAAATTATGCACAGGTGATGAAGATGATGAAGAAAATCAATAAAAGCGGCATGCGCGGATTGGGCCGCGGCATGTTGCCCTTTTAAAGGAGAATAAATATGTCAGTAAAAATCAGACTGGCCCGGCACGGGGCAAAAAAAAGACCCTTTTACCGGATTGTGGCAGCCGACATTGAAAGCCCGCGGGACGGTCGTTTTATCGAAAAATTGGGCACTTACAACCCTGTGCTGGACCCGGCACAAGTTGTTCTTGATACGGAGCGAATCAATTATTGGATCGGTCAGGGTGCAAAACCAACCGATACGGTACGTTCGATCCTGAAACGCGAAGGTGTTTTTGGTACAGTGGAAGCAGAATAGGAGATTGCGCCGTACCCGATGCTCAGCTGGAGCAAAGGAGATGAAGCTATGAAAGAGCTGATCAAGTTCATTGCGCAGGAGTTGGTGGATTTCCCAGACCAGGTATCCGTTGGGGAGATAGTGGGAAACCAGACATCCGTTATTGAATTGAAAGTGGCCAAAGAGGATTTGGGAAAGGTGATCGGAAAACAGGGGCGGACGGCACGCGCCATGCGTACCTTATTGAGTGCCGCTTCTGCTAAGATTAAAAAAAGAACGGTCCTTGAAATCATCGAGTAAGCGAACACAACCGGACGACCTTGTTCTGGTGGGGCGGATAACCAGTGCACATGGACTTCGTGGAGGGATGAAAGTTCATTCCTTTACCGAATCTGCAGCTTTTTACCAAGCCGGCGATGGAATAAGGGTCCATCTTCCCGGAGGTACGATCCAGACAAAGATCATCTCCTGGGCCAAGTCGCACGGGCGAGGGCTGCTGATGGGCTTTGAAGCGGTTTCCGACCGTGAACATGTTGAAAGACTGGTTGGTTCTTCGCTTTTTATCGATAAATCAAAACTGCCACCGCTGGAGGAAGACACCTATTATTGGTCCGACCTGTTGGGCCTTAAAGTGATTGATTGCTCAGGATTGTTATTGGGAAGTCTTGAGGAAGTGATACCAACACCGGGTAACGATGTCTATGTGGTCAAGGGGGTTTTGAACGGACAGAGTCGGGAGATACTCATTCCAGCTGTCGGTGCGGTGATACGAAGTGTCGATCTGAAGAGCAAAACCATGGTTGTCGATCCACCGGAAGGTTTGTAGGGTCACATTACCGTGCAAATATGTGTCTTGACACTTTTTCCCGAGCTGTTCGAGCCGTTTTGGAATCATGGCATTATTGGCCGGGCGGTCCTGAGTCAAAAAATAGATCCGTGGACCATTCACATCCGCGATCATGCTAAGGGTCGGCACCGGGTGACGGATGACCGACCATACGGTGGTGGTTGCGGAATGGTGATGAAGCCGGAACCTTTAACGGCCGCCCTGAAAGAGGCAAAAAAGCGGATTCCAAAGGCCGTTACCCTGTTGCTCTCCCCTCAGGGAAAACGGCTTGATCAGAGGTTGGCGGAATCTCTGGCTACGGAGAAAGAGCTGATCCTGGTTTGCGGTCGATATGAAGGGGTCGATGAGCGTTTTGGGGATCGCTATGTTGACGGAGAGATATCCATAGGGGATTTTGTTCTCACTGGCGGTGAGTTGGGAGCAATGGTGCTGATTGATGCTGTTGTCCGGCTACTTCCCAATGTTTTGGGTAACCAGGATTCAGCAGGGGACGACACTTTCAGCAATGGACTTGTGGAACATGCTCAATATACCAGGCCCCCGACCTTCGAGCAATCCTCGGTGCCGGATGTGCTGTTGTCCGGTAACCACCGGGAGATCGACCGATGGCGGAGGGAGACGGCATTGATCAGGACCGTATTGAAAAGGCCGGATCTTTTGGAAGACAGAAGGATGACCTCCGAGGAACGGGCAATATTGATAAAATGGCGCAGAGATCTTGACGAGCTCATCGGATAGTCGAATTTATGTCGCTCTGGTTCATTATCCGGTGACCGATAAAAACGGTGATACCATCGCCGCTGCGGTGACCAATCTGGACCTGCACGACATTGCCAGAGCATGCATAACATACGGCGTGCAAGGATATTATGTAGTTACCCCGCTAAAGGATCAGATGACGCTGGTGAGCCGAATCGTTGCCCATTGGACGACCGGTGCTGGTGGTGTTTACAACCCCAAGCGACGAGAGGCGCTTGAGCGGATACGGATCAAAGCTGATTTCAAATCCGCCGTTGACGAGATTGAAAAAAAGGAGGCCTGCAAGCCCAAAACGGTAGTTACGTCTGCCAGAGAGCAGTCGGGTAGCGTGCCATACCTTTACCTGCGAGAAATGTTGAAGGAGCCGAAACCGTTTCTTTTGGTTTTTGGAACGGCGTGGGGGCTTACTGACGAATTCATGACCGAAGCGGACTACAGGTTGGCGCCATTGAAAGGTGTCGGCGGTTATAACCATTTTTCCGTTCGATCTGCTGTTTCCATTACGCTGGATCGATTGGTAGGAGAGAGGTAGAAGAGAAAACCACTACGAACAACCACCTGTAAAAGTCAAACCTCGTATGTTTTTGCTGCGAACGATGAAAAAAGGGTTTCGATCTGTTTATATATTGAAGACAACTAAATAATTTGGAGTAATCATGGAAACCATCAAAAACATTGAAAGAGAGCAGCTCCGAATGGACCTGCCCAACTTTTCCGCCGGTGACACCGTCACCGTTCATGTAAAGATCCGAGAAGGCAACAAAGAGCGCATTCAGGCTTTTCAAGGTGTCGTCATCAAAAAGAAAAATGGTCTTGCAAACGCCAGCTTCACTGTCCGTAAGGTCTCTTATGGTATCGGTGTCGAGAGGGTCTTTCTCACTAATTCACCCTCCATTGACCGAGTGGAAGTGGTTTCCAGAGGCCGTGTTCGTCGCGCAAAGATATACTACCTGCGTAAGCTTCGTGGAAAGGCTGCAAGAATTAAGGAGAAGCGGTTCAACTAAAAACTTATGGAATCAGATCTTTGGGCATTTGAAAAAAAGGCCCTTAACATGGGCCATCAGATCGTTGCAGGCATTGATGAGGCCGGCCGGGGTCCCTTGGCCGGCCCTGTTGTCTCAGCTGCGGTCATTTTACCCCAAGACGCTGATATCCCTGGGATCGACGATTCAAAGAAGTTGACACCGGCCCGACGAAACCGCCTTTATGACCATTTGTACAGTGTTGCTCGATCCATTGGAATCGGTATTGTGGATGTTGCCGAAATAGATCGTGTCAACATTTTACAGGCCACCTTGCGATCAATGGATATGGCTACGGCCAACCTTCATCCCAGTCCGGACCATCTCCTCATTGACGGTATTTTCACCATTGCTTCGGATTACTCCCAGCAGGCCATAAAAAAAGGGGATTCAAGAAGTGTTTCCATAGCCGCTGCATCCATTGTAGCAAAGGTTACCCGGGATCGGATGATGTCACAGGCAGATATCCTGTTCCCTGAATTCGGATTTTGCAAAAACAAGGGCTATCCCACAAAGACCCACCGGGCTGCAATCTCAAGCCATGGCTGTAGTCCTATCCATCGCAAGACCTTCAAAGGAGTCCGGGAGCATATCCATAATAAATGCTGAACCGACGGCAACAATTCGGCAAAAAAAGTGAAAAACTGGCGAGGGCATTTCTCCGCCGGACGGGGTATAAAATCCTTGAAACCAACTATCGATCCAAGGTCGGTGAAATCGATATCATCGCAAAAGAGAAGGATATTCTTGTCTTTGTTGAAGTAAAGGCGAGGTCGTCCAACCGGTTTGGAAGCCCCAAAGGGGCAGTTACCCCGTCCAAACAACGGAAGATTTCCATGGTTGCCTTGGATTATTTGAAGCGAACCGGTCAACTCGACACCCGTGCCCGGTTTGATGTTGTGGCAATCGATACCGCCAAGGGGAAACTCGATATTGAGGTCGTTAAAAATGCCTTTGCCCTTGCCTATGGATAATTGGAAAAAGACATACTGCCCCAGTGGCCTTTATGTGGTAGCAACGCCTATTGGGAATTTGAAGGACATTACATTGCGGGCAATCGAGATTCTGGATGGTGTAGATCTCATCGCAGCGGAAGATACCCGCCATACCATCAGGCTTCTTTCTCACTATCGAATCGATACCCCATTGATTTCCTGCCATGAGCATAATGAGCATCGACGCACACCGGGTTTGATTGACAAGATTGAGTCCGGTTTGTCCATCGCACTTGTCTCTGACGCCGGCACTCCTTCGGTATCCGATCCTGGTCACAGGTTGATCCGCGCTGCCGTGGAGCAGGGTCTGAGGATTTATCCAATTCCAGGTGTATCGGCGGCAATCACGGCATTATCTGCATCCGGACTTCCCATGGAGGCCTTTGTGTTTCTCGGATTTGCACCGAAAAAAACCGGAAAGCGGCGGCATCTGCTGAAATCGTTGGCCGCCGAATCACGAACCCTGGTGTTTTACGAGTCTCCTCGTCGGGTTGTTCAGTTTTTAGAGGAACTCCATGCGGTAATGGGAGATCGTCCTGTGGTGATAGGCCGAGAGATGACCAAAATCCATGAAGAGTTTATCCGAGGTAGCATTTCCGAAGTTAGAGATACCTTCACCGGCCGTCCGCAGATCAAAGGAGAATGCACCCTTTTGATCGGTGGAAATGAGACCGGAGAGACCATTTCCGAGACTGACTTGATTCAAGCCATTCGTATTGAATTGGCCCATCCGGCTACACGTGTCTCCGGCCTTTCAAAAACGTTGGCCCGTGAATACGGATTGCCTCGAAAAAGAGTATACGAAATGGCCCTTAAGATCAAAAATGAATCCCCAAAATGGTCTTCCTCTTGACAATTACTATTTCTGACACACTTTTCCCGGTGATAATGCCGGTTCCCAAAGCCGATCGACAATTGTCGGGACGGAGCAAGGTTCAAACCTTGAGCCGACTTGCCCGACTTGCGTTGATCAAGTCTCGCGCAATTAGCTGCCTTCGTCTAAATTCCCTGCCGAAAGATGCCAATGGAGTTCCATTGCCGGTGGATGGGGTCCATTGGTCGTTGACGCATAAATCGGATGTGGTAGGCGCTGTGGCAGCTCGGTTGCCCGTTGGCCTGGACCTGGAAACATTTCGACCGGTGAGTCCCGGCATGCTTACCAAGGTGGCGGCTGATGAAGAGTGGTCTATGGTTTCGGGAGATCGATTGAAAAACTTTTTTCGTTTGTGGACTGCCAAAGAAGCGGTTCTCAAAGCTGTAGGGCGCGGGATTGGAGGTTTATCCCGTTGCCGGGTTGTGGATGTCGTCGATGAAACACACGTGCTTCTGGATTACGCCGGAGAGAGTTGGGTTGTGGAGCACTTCTGGTTTGCCGGACATGTCGCTGCGATAACCTGCAATGACATCAATGTCAGATGGAAATTGGTTTCCTGAAAGACAATCCTTACTGTTTTTTTTGACGGCAATTTTGTTTGGATTCGATTAAAAAAATTTATCGGAACAAAAATCGATAAACTACCAACTTGTTTTTGGGTCAAACGATTGAAAATGAACTGTTTTGGAATACCCGGTATATTGCCGAGGAAGAAATTATTCGTTGCCATCGCAGTAGGGATGGTCTTTTTTATGGCCGGTACGGTGGCTGCATCGAGTCGTACCATAAAGCTGTCATCGGAAGTTACATCAACACTCCATTACCTGCTGAACTTCCTAAAAAAATCAGATCCTCCTACGTTTGATGGACAACGTGTCCAACCGTTCGTCACCTTCATTACTTCTCCCAAATTGCCGGACACCCTATACATTGCCGGCGATTCATTCAACGCACCTGCTGCTTATAATGAATTCTCGATCGCGTTGGATCTTCAGCGGATCATCGACTATACGCTGGATGCCGACATTCCCTCCTTTGTCTTCTGGCCATCTTCATTGAGACTGTCCGCCTGGACATCGGTGGAGGGCGGCTACGGGCAAATGGCCAGGCTGAGAGCTGCATCCAGTGAATTGAACACACCGTTTTTTTTAACAGGGACTGAACATATTACCATTACACCTGATCAAAATACCGGTGCCTATTTTAGTTACGATGTCGATAAGATGGTGATTCTCAGTCCTTACCAAAACGGTAAGGTATTGATATTCATTCAATCACAGCAGGCACCGTCGGCGGTGGGCAGAAAAGGCTGGGTGCTTGGCGAAGACGATGAATGGAGCTACCTGTATACCACAAAAAAAGGGATAGGACTTAAGGGGTTGGGGTGGGCCGATACCTATATGTACGATTCATATAATGTTACCATCTACTACCAACCCGATCACCGAATTCCCATGGTTACCTATGGATCCGTCAGTTGGGTGAAGGCTGGATGGGCCGGCATCAATATGGTGAAGCCCAAACATATCCATCGTGGCCTGGTCAGAGTGGCCGACGCTTTTACGGCGGTGATGGAAAACCCCCGGCTTCCGGAACCAGCCATCTTGGCTGAAACCTTTTCAAAATCCGAAGGCCTGCCTACCCCGATCTTAAAAAAATATACATCAACCTATTTTGCTGAACTTAAACGACGTCTCAGCTCTTCCGATACCATGTGGAAAAAAGTAAGGTATTCGTTTGAACGGGACAACCTGCTCGACCAGATGACCCGGGATGAGATGTACGCAATCCTGGCGCTTGATTATTTTAAAAAGGTGCTTGGCCACCACCCCGTAATGAATTCCCATCCTTTTTAGAAGAATATGTTTATGGTACTGCCTGGCAACGGAAGAGATCAGTTCGGCGATGTCTCGGTCGTCTTGCATATCAACGTTGTCTGTCACACACAGTTACAAAGAGAAACATCCTGTTTTTTGACAGGGATTTAAAAGAGGTCATTTCCGGCTTAATGTCCTGACCATCTATGTACATTTTTATTATGCCATCAGACAGTTTTTCAGGAAGTTGCCTCACAACATGATAAAGATCCTTACCATCGACCTCAACACCGGCGGTTAGCAAGCAGCTTCCAACTTCTTTGGCCACCATGTTAAACATTTTGATCGTTATCCGCCCGGATTGTTTGGAGGCATCGGACTCATGGGGCTGCTGCGAAATCGACTTCCGAAAGGCCGCATAGCGGCCTCCCTTTCGCATGGTTGCCCCAAGGATGCCGGGCATTGCAGCGCTCAGGGCCAAAATGGATTCATTTCTCACAATGACTTGATCCACATTGTCCACCGGACGGGCATTGAGAAAAATGGTTTGAATCCGTTGGTCGAGATACTCATCGGTAAGACCCAATTGACCGCATAATAATTCCCGAAGCGTACAATTGATGGTAACGGTCAGTCCTACGCCTTTTTCCAAAAGAGGTGTAAACCGGCATTCAAGTGAAGGCCTGATCGATAAATGGAGTTCGTTCAAGGCTGATTTCGCTTTTCGGATTAGACGGAAACGGGGAGACCCAGAAGGATCTCCCCGTCGAAAATGGTAATTCTTACCAGTTTGTCATTTTGTTATGTGACCGGTCTACCAATTGTAAAGCGAATCCAACTCTTCGTCCGTAACGCCGAAGGTGACGTTGTGCGGTGAAAGCGCTTCTGTCTTAAAGTAGTCAGGCAGGCGGTCGTCTTTGGCGGTGAAACCGGCAGCAGTGTTGAACTCCCTTTCCCTTTTCAATATCGATTTGCCTAGTTCGGTGAGATCATCGGCTGTCATCGGTTGACCCGTAAAGGCACCGATTAGATCCACCAGAGAATTGAAGGTGTCGGGCTGATCGAGAATGGCGAAGGCGATGAAAAGGCACATGCCTGTAGAGTCGATGGCCGCAGTGGTGATCTGAAGGTTTCTGGACAGTTCCACCTGACCTTCCGGCTTAAGTGCATCCACGCTACCACCAACACCCAAAAGGTTGGTGGCTACCGCATAACCGGC
>DAOWNV010000052.1 GCA_030642405.1 Desulfosarcina sp. | reverse complement strand
GGGATTTGATGGCCTTTGCCAATCGCCCGTTAACCATTTGTGCATCCGCCGTAAAAGAGTCAAAAAAGGAAATTCGCAATCCTTTACCACCGGCAGGATTCATGGCCATGCCGTATAAAAACGGCATCCTCTTTCATTGGGAGGACCAGGGAGAAGAGGAAGCCCGATATTCCATCCGCTTCGGTCCCCTTTCCAGACCGGGGGAAAGTTCGATTGTTGCATCAGGTTCGACTCACTTTGTCGAAATGCCTCATGGGCTGATATCCGGTGAACCGTTTTCCGCCACCGTTCAAACCATCTTTCCTGACGGAAAACGGTCGGACCCGTCTCCGGAAATTCGGTTTCGTTTAACAAAGCAAAGCGAACCCTCCATAGATCTTCCCAACACGTTCAAAGCTAAAGTTTTCTTGGCAAATGTGAGTGCGTGGGCAGAGAGGTATTTGTTCTGAAATGTTTCAAGAAAAATGAAAAAAACACCATCATTGTCGTTAGTTCTGCAGACTGGCTTGCAAGATTAAACTAACTATGGCAACATTTATTGTGTCTGGTCCGATATCGCTGGATGTGAGGCCGATCTCAGTTCCATCCTTACTTTGACATACGATCGGCATTGAGGATAATTCCTGCATCGGTAGCGGGTAACAGAGCCCTGTCGTCTGTATAGGTGCATGGGCTCGCCACATTTGGGGCAGAGTGGGCGGTTCGAGGGATATCTTCCCAAAGAATCGACGATATATTGCCGGCCGCACATCAGGCAGATTCGTCTCTTTTTGCCATTCACGGCTCTGCCATAGCGATAGAATGCCGTTGCGCCGCAAGCCGGGCAGCCGGAATTTTTTTCGTCCATCGAACTGGCCATCCATTATGGGTAGAAGAGATGCTGTGGTTAAAATTCAACATAATCGTTCTGAATTCGGTTTTTGTTAAATTTGTGTGAGAGAAGTGTGAGACATACCAATGAACGTCGAATAAGCGAATCAGGGACTCTACCTTTTTGATAAAAACTTTTCATGTGGGACTGGTCGCTTTGCAAAACACCCGGCGCCCGCTTTGAAAACCTGGTCGCCTCAAATCTCTTAAAGTATTGCCATTTTATCGAAGACACACAGGGCGATGAGATGACGCTTTGCTATTTGAGGGATAAAAACAAACGAGAGGTCGATTTTGGGATTTACAAAACCGTCACGGCTACAGCCAGCTGACACTGTCCAACCGATAAGTCAGGGTAACCGGCCAACCCCTATGAAGCGTGGTTGTCACCAGGTGGGATTCCTCTACACACACAACCAATGTGAGGGAACCGATGCGAACATCGGCAAACAGGTGGCCGGAAGGTTGATCCAAGGAGAGACGTATAATTTTTCCTTCAACGCTAGCCATATCCTTGCCTGTTGTTTTCTCATTTGCCGGAACAATCCGGATAGAGGCAGGATCCATGAAAGCGGTTGCATCCTCGTTGGGCGGTGGTGGTACAATAAGAACCGTTCCATCGCCAATACGTTTGGCATAACACCCATCGCCTTTTTGTACCCACGGACCGAAGATCATGTTGGACCGACCACTGCCTGCCGGCTTTCCCTTGAACAGGTGGAGCACCTCATCGCAGACATCATAGAGCCACTGCCGATCGTGACTGGCAATAACTATGGTCGCCCCCCAGTCGCTGCGTGCACGGATAGATTCCGACCGGATGAGTTCGCTGGAAGCGGCATCCACGTTTGCCGTGGGTTCATCCAGTAAAAGGACTTTGGGTTTCAGAACCAATCGGGCTGCCAAGGCCACTCGCTGGGCTTCACCACCGGAAAGCTGATCCCACGGTCGCCTGTAAAAAGTGTTGGGATCCAGACCGACCATCGCCAAAGCATCGCAAACCAATTTTTCCTGATTTTTGTTATCCCCGCGTACATTCAACCCGTAAGCAACATTTTTAAAAACAGGCCGTTTCATCAAACAGGGCTCCTGGGTCAGCAGGGTTACCTGAAAACGAACCGCTTCATCAAAGGGCACTGCCGGTTTTCCGTTAAACAGGATTTGTCCTTCCGTCGGTTTTTGGATGAATCCCATGATTTTGAGCAGTGTGCTCTTTCCACTGCCGTTGGGTCCTACCAAACCAACAATGGATGACGGTTGGATGTCCAAATGATCGATGTTCAGCACCGGCTGACCATTGTACCGATGGACGATGTTATCCAATTGGTAGACGGGCTGGGAAACAGTCACGACCTATCCATTATTTGCTTCGCAAGAAGGAGAGGCACACATTCACCCCAAAAGCGATGACCAACAACACCACACCCAGTGCGATACCGGTTGAAAACATCCCCTTGCCCGTTTCCAGGGCGATTGCGGTTGTTATGGTTCGGGTGTGCCACTTGATATTACCGCCCACCATCATGGAGATTCCCACTTCGGTCATCACTCTGCCATAGGCGGTCAGCCCAGCTGCCAAAACACCGTAGCGAACCTCCCACAAGCTGCTGAAAAGAAGCTCGCGCCGACTGGCGCCCAAAGAAATGAGAAGCATTTTAAGGTGCCGATCCATGCTTTCCACAGCCGTAGCGCTAAGCGCAATCACCACGGGCAAGGCCAAAAAGGTCTGCCCGATGGCAATGCCGGAAATCGTGAAAAGCAATCCCATCCCACCCAGCGGTCCACGATTGGAAATGAACGCATAAACCATGAGACCGATAAAAACAGTGGGCAGCGCCAAAGCCGTATCCACCACCAGTCTGGTCTGGCGTTTGGCCGGGAAATCAAAATACCCCAACACAAATCCCAGAGGAACCCCCAAAACCAAACTGACGGCCATGGACCCGGTAGAGGCTTTAATCGTGGCGGTCACCGCAGACCATGTCTCACCGTCACCACCCAACAGGAGCTGAAAAGCCTCTATGAAACCGGCGAGGATGAAATCCATGGAAGATTATTTTGCATTAGGTACGAAGAGCGGTTTTCCCAGCAACTTAAAGTCTTTGATCAATCCCTGGGCATCATCACCGGCCATCCAGTCCGAAAAAGCCGTTGCCTGATCGATCTTCGCTTTTTTGCATCGCTCGGGGTTGATGGTCAGTACGCTGTACTGGTTGAGCAGTATCTTATCCCCCTCCACTAACACTTTGAGTGGAGGATTGCCATTCATATTGTCGGCGTATTTGATATAGGTACCCCGGTCGGTCATCGTATAACCGTTCCGCTCGGCAGCGATATTGATTGTGGAAAGCATCCCCTGGCCGGACTGTACATACCATTTTTCTCTCTCCGGCACGGCTTTGCCGGTTGCCTTCCACAAGGAGATCTCTTTTTTATTGGTGCCCGAATCATCTCCTCGGCTAGCAAAAACCGTCCCCTTGTCTCGAATAGCATCCAGTGCCGTCACCACATCTTTGCCTTTAATGCCGGCCGGATCGCGCTCCGGTCCAATGATCACGAAATCATTGTACATGATCTCACGGCGATTTATACCAAAGCCATTTTCCACGTATGCCTTTTCCGCCGGCGGCGCATGGACCAGGAGCACATCTACATCACAATTTTCACCCATTTTCAAAGCTTTACCGGTTCCAACAGACGTCCATTTGAGATCAATCCCCGTCGCTTTCGTAAAATGGGGAGCCAGATAATCCAACAATCCGGTATTGTCCGTGCTGGTTGTTGTGGCCATCATAACTGCCTTTTCGGTGGCAAATGTGGGAAGCGTCAACACCAAGATAATCGCTAACAACAAAACACCATTTACCACGATCTTTTTTTTCATTCGTATGTCCTTTTCTTTAAAAACTTTTCATCCCGTATACCCATCCAATTCATGAGGAAAAATCATTTTACCGCTTATAGACACGTCGTAACCGCCCAGTTCCTTCGCTTCCTGAACGAATTCTTTTTCGTGAAGAAGGCTTAAAAATAACTGAACTCCATGATCAAAAAAACGTTCCCGGGTAACCAATAAATCGTATCTTTCCTGATGCAGGGGAAGGAAGTCGAGGCCCAAAATGGAGGCAACCGGACGGATTCCAGGCCCAGCATCGGCATGCCCTGCCAATATCTCCAGACCGACATCCATATGCCGATCCACTTCGTGATTATACCCTGTGAGCCGATTACCTGGAATACCCGCTTTTTTCAGTTCCCTATCGAAAAGCAACCGTGTTCCTGTCACCAGGGACCGATTGACCACCCGGATGCCGGATTCCCCCAAATCTTTAACTGTTGTTATATTTCTTGGGTTTCCTTTTTGAAGAAGAATGCCCTGTTCTCTTTTGCAAAAATTTAGAACCACAGGCATGCGGTCAAATTGGCGCTGAAGAGCTTCAAAATTGTACTCGTTTCCATTCTCCTGTAGAAGGTGGCTGGTGGCCATATGGCAAAGACTTCTACGCAGCGCATTGATCCCCCCCAACGAACCTAGATTGCCAAATACCGCAAGGTGCCCAGAGTGTCTGGCGTTAAAAATGGAAAGGATCTTCTCCAATAAGATATCGTTGCTTCCGGCAACCACCAACAAACCGTCGTAAGGAGGCAGCACTTTTTGGCTTTGAGGATAATTGACGGTGTTTGATTCTACCCATTGTTCCACCAGATGGCGCGGAAAAACCCATTTCCCGGTTATTTTAGATGCAGGTAGGCCTTTTTCCGAAATCAACGTATAAACCATTTTCTCGTTGATTCCAAGAAAACCGGCGACCTCTTTCGTAGACAGCATCTTTTTCATTTGATCCTCTAAATGGTTGTTCATTTTTTATCTTTTTTCGAAACAGGGTCGTTTCATCAGAATCGGTAAGTTGAGGTCTATTAACCTTGGCAACAGCGATATTGGGTACCCGCCCCATATATTAGTTGTAATTTATAGTTAGTATTGGAGATTTTGTCAATCTTTTCCTAATTAGACTCCCCAAACAAAGAGAAAGTTTACAAATGCAGACTTATCGCACCAAGCAATCAGGTCGTCATTTAAAAATGGCAGGCCTTTTTTTAAGTTGACGGGCTATGTTCTGACTGCTTAAAATAGCAGTAAATCTAATTTGTAAAAACAGGGAAACGTTGCTGCGCTATGCTAAACAAACAACAAAAAGTGGACACATTGTTGATGATGGGGATCGAGATGAACCGGATCCACGATCTGGATATTCTTTTTGAACGTCTACTAACGCGAGCTCGTCAATTTGTCAACGCCGATGCAGGCTCCATCTATATCCGGAAGGGTGACCGTCTTGAATTTGCCCATTCCCAAAACGCCACGCTTCAAAAAAAGATCCTTCCAGGAGAGAAACTGATCTATTCTACCTTTTCCCTCCCCATTGATTCAAAAAGTATCGCCGGTTATGCGGCATTAACAAAAAAAATGCTCTGCATCCCGGATGTGTACAAGCTCCCTTTGACGAAAGACTACCGATTCAGTAAAAAATTCGATGGGGTAGCAGGATATGTATGCCGCTCCATGCTTACGATTCCGTTGTTGAGTGCCAAAAAAGATGTTCTGGGGATTTTGCAGATCATCAATGCCCAAAACAAACAGGGACAAATCAGGGCATTCAGAGAATCAGACGAAAAGGTGATGCTTCACTTTGCCGGCATCGCTTCCGTTGCCGGGGAGCGTGCCCAGATGACGCGGGCGATGATCCTTCGCATGATACGAATGGCGGAAATGAGGGATCCAAAAGAGACCGGCCCCCATGCCAACCGAGTGGCCGAAGTATCCCTTGAGCTTTACGAAGCCTGGGCCGAACGACGCAAACTCGACCCAAAAGAGATCGAAAGGACAAGGGACAAGCTTCGTATGGGAGCCATGTTGCATGACGTGGGCAAAGTAGCCATTTCCGACGACATTTTAAAAAAACCTGAATCCCTGACCGCCGACGAATTTGAAATCATGAAACTACACACCGTTCACGGTGCCAGGCTTTTCTCCAACGTTCAATCGGATTATGATGAAGTCGCCGCCGACATTGCCCTGAATCACCATGAAAGATGGGATGGCAACGGATATCCCGGTCATGTAGATTCGGTTAACGGGAAGCCGTTGCCTGGATATGAGTGTCGAGATGGCAGCCGCCAACACGGAAAAAAAGGCACTGAAATTTCAATCTTTGGAAGAATCGTGGCTCTTGCTGATGTCTACGACGCGCTTTGTTCCAAACGAAGCTACAAGGAGCCATGGGACGAACCACGGAGCATTCAAACAATCCGTAACGGCGCAGGCACCCATTTTGACCCTGAGCTTGTTGAAATTTTCCTGAATAAACTTCCCTGTATCCGTGCCATCCAAAAACGTCACCCGGAGGCGGGCTGGGGAGAGGAAAAAAGCAACAGGTCAAAGCATTATGATTAATCGATTGATTGCTACGACATTGCCATTGCTGCCCAAACGTTTCGTCTGGTTGTTTTCCCGTTCATACATTGCCGGCGAGACTGTTACGGATGCCATCTCTGCGTGCAGAGCCTTAAATGAGAAGGGTATCATTACCACAATCGATATCCTGGGCGAGTTCATTAAAAATCTTGATGAGGCAAAAAAGAATAGGGATGACTATCTGGCTCTCATAAAGGTCACGGAACAATCGGGAATCGACGGCAGTTATTCGGTGAAACCCACGATGTTCGGTCTTCTCATCGATACCGAAGCCTGCTTTCGCTATATTCGCGAAATCGTCGCCAAAGCTGCGGATTACGGCAATTTCGTACGAATTGATATGGAAGATTCCTCTTGCGTCGACCTGGAAATAGACCTCTTTTGCCGGCTGCAAGCCGAATTCCCCGAAAATGTAGGCCTCGTTTTTCAAGCTTACCTTCGGCGAACCCATGACGACCTGGAATCCCTCATGGATCTTCACGCACCGTCAAATCCCTTGAATTTCAGGTTGTGTAAAGGTATCTACTCGGAGCGATCCCAAATCGCTTTTCAACGTTCAAACGAAATCAATGACCACTTTCTGAAAGACCTCGAATTCATGCTGAAAAACGGCGTTTATCCTGGGATAGCCACCCATGATCGCGCCTTGATAGAAGGGGCCCTCGAGTTGATCCATCGTTATCAGTTGCCTAAAAAAGGTTACGAATTTCAAATGCTGTACGGCGTCACGCCGGAGCTTCGGCAAACCATCGTCGATGCCGGGCACACCATGCGTGTATATGTCCCGTACGGACACCACTGGTTTGGCTACTCGACGCGACGACTCAAGGAAAATCCGAAAATTGTCAACAGCATCATCAAATCGATGCTCATCAACAAATAAAGGACATTTAGATTTGATACTCGAAATATTTTCCGACTACATCTGACCGTGGTGCTATTTCAGTACCGGGATATATGCTTGTTTTCTTTATATATTACTTCTTTTTTTTATGTCAATATTAAGATATATTCCTACTTTCAGAGGATAAGAAACGCAAAAACTCAGACAGGATTTGCAGTGAGCAATATGTAGTGAACCAAAGCATCCACCAATACCCATCCACAAAATCCATCCAATTTCACCCATCCCCCCGACACCCTATTTCCATTGCATGTTGCCTTGATTGGAGATAAGCTTTGTAATATTCTGGCTTAACATCATGGATATGACAGATATACCTGTCTTGATTGGGCAGCTTTCTGAGCAGGGAATAGGTTAATATGAAAATCTGAGGATGTGGATAATAAGGGGGATGGGAATGCAGTTAGTAGTTGTTGCTCTCTATTGTCTGTGCTGGACTCTGTCTCTAAGCAATTCAAAATATTTTGGTCCTTTTAAAGGGCAATCAATCAAATCGTTAAATTCATCATTATTAAGTTTTAGTGCGCTGGCTATATATTGAGATTTCGAGTTTCTCATTAACCGACTATGATCATTTGGAATTTTTACCTTTGCTTCTATTTTTCCATCAATAGAAACATACCCTTTTGAATGTGGACTACGCCCTTTTTTAATTTTTGGTTTTATTTTCTTTATGATTTGTTGGCGAATTATTTTTTCAGGGTAATCTTTTATCGGCATTTTTTCACTAACTGTTTCAATGTTCTTTTCCAGTCTTTCGGAGCAGTTCCCAAATCGGTTTCCGAAAATTCTTCCAAATCATCTATTAAGTCTAATATTTCCAGCTTGAGATTGTTAACGGCTTCAAATTCGTTTTGACCTTCAGCGAATAATTCAAGCTCAGGTAAAAGCGCTACTACATCATCGCAATATATTTTCAAAATAATGTTAATTGGCCTAATGGTTTCATAATTATCGGAGGGTAATGAATTTATTGTATCACTAATTACTGATGGGGCATCATTATTAATTTTATTGAGGTGAGTTTGTATGTCAGTAAGCGTTTTATTTATCTCTTTTAAATCTTTATCAAAACTTTCCATTTCCTTGTAAACTTTTGGTATCGTACGATCAGAGGATTGTAGATATTCTGTCTGAGCCAAGGAAGGGGGTTCTGGCCGATCTAATGCCACCTCCGTTTCTAATTTATAATCTGAAATGTTGTGTATGTTACCATTATTCATTTTAATCAATTTCCAAATTAAGTGCCTTTGTAATTAAATCATATTTTGCCTTGATCAGTTCGCTTGCTGTTTCTATGTCATAGGGATTTGGCATAAATTGGCAATCAAAATTGAAATATATTCCATTTTCAAGCATAGCAGAATTTGTGACAACTACGCTCATTTCCATTTTTTTATCTTTATCCGCCATCCTGTATGAAACACCTCTACCAGTTGTGAAGCCTTTAATCTCATCGGGTGTATTTGGATTTAGCGTTTCAAGGTATTCATTAACATTTTTTTCAGCAATCATGTGTTGGTTTAAGATAATACGTTGAGAAATAAAAGTTTTGCTTCTTACAATGTCATAAATGTTGGTCAATAATTTTTTCAGTTTTTCCTGACTTTGATTACGTTTTACTGTCACATAAATTTGCTCTAAACCAAAATTAACATTTAAAAATGTTTCACCATAAAATCTTGAGAAAAAAATATATTTCTCTGAAAGGGTGGTGTCATTGAACTTTATGTCGTTTAGACGCAATTGAAATGACTTTAAGAACTGTTTTACAATGGACAAACGGTTTTTTTCGATTGCACCTTCAATCCATGCTTCTTTAAAAACCAATTCATAATTTACGTCTGTTAGTTCAGTCTTAACATTGAAAGCCATCTTCAACCTCATTAATGACGGTAGAAAGCAAAAGTTAAAAAATTGTATTAAATTAGGTAATTATATTAATTGGATGCATCTAAAATATAATAATATACGAATTCACTAGGTTGATCAATAATTTTATTGAACAGTATAGTCTGTCATTACAGAAATTCTTCCACCTAAAAAAGAAGAATGCCAACGTTATTGTGGGTCTACACCGAAAAAGCCGGGCAAATCGCCCCCGATGTATTTTTCGTCGGTGCAAAGAAGTTTCATGGCCTCAGAAGAGGCCTTGAACATGGCGGCATAGCCCACGTGCTGATGACTGCGGATAAAAAACCGGAGTTGTTCGGGGACCGTGAAGGTCATCATGAAATGGTGACACGTTTTTTTCGAATACCGGCCGCATTTTTTGCACTACGAAAAGCCCCTTGAACACTGGCAACGGCCATGGGATTTTCGATTTTGGCAGCATTTTTCCCGTTTGTTTTCATTGCGGGAAAAATAAGCTGTGGGTGACGATGACAGCTCCAGTGCTTTCTCAAAAGGGACAAGGTTTCATGGGGCAGTGGTACATAGCGATCTTTCGCGCTTTTACCACAATGAACGTGAATCATCATTCGGTCGCTGTAGATATCGGAGACTTTGAGGGACAGGCCTTCGTTGAGTCGCAGCCCGCATGAATAGACGGTGGCCAAATACACGTAATTGTGAAAGGTGGTCAGTTTCGAAAAAACCCGTTGGACTTCATTCCGACTGAGGATATCCGGCAGGCGTTGTTCTTTTTGAGCCTTCAGTATCCTCAGGATGTGCCAATCGCGATGGATGACATGCTCATAAAAGAACTTGATGCCACAAAAGGCGATTCGTAGTGTGTTGGGAGCCCAATTGTCTTTTGTTTTCCGGTGCAGGAAATATTTTTGAATTTCCTCTTCGGTGATCTTGTCCGGTTCTTTGCCAAAGAATTCAACGAGCATGCGTAAAGATCGGAAATAGACCTGTCTCGTTCGTTTGCTCTTGCCGTTGAATTGCATGGCTTTATCGTGTTTTTTGCACCAGTTTGACTCATACCACCAAGACTTTCATTTCAGTTACCTCTCCTTTATATGTGGGTGGAATAAGACTATGGAGAGGTTTAAAACTTGGAGGATGGTTGTTGCAAGGCGTGGGGGATTTCGGTATTGGATTTACATCTGGTAGGTGATGGGTTACTCTGCCGCGTAGCGGCTTACTTGAACATACTGCTTTAGATGCATGGGTCTGATCTGATTGACACCAAATCCCCCAAAGAAATCATTGATGGGTATGTAATTGTACCTGCTGGATTCATAAGACTTCAGACTCTTTGCATAATCTTCCAAATAATGTAATAATAATTTTTTTACTGATACTCCTTTGCTTTTGTTGTTATTCATAATTTAATGTTCCTTTCCCTCACCATTGGGAGCAATGTCGGCAAGTATTGTGCCAATATGTTAAGTAAAAAATTGTCATATATCTTGCTTTACTGAAAAATAGGTCAGGAATATGACACAAGTACTTGAAATATTTAGTGACTACATCTGACCGTGGTGTTATTTCAGTACCGGGCGTATTGAAAGACTCCGATCCGCATATCCAGTTACCGTCCAATGGATGGCATTTCCCCTGCATCCGGAAACACCTGAAGAAGGAAAATCTTTAGAAGAGATGTTTGCCGGTCAACCGGTGGATATCCCCGGCATGTTAGCAAAACTGGGAAGCGTGGCACGCGAACTTGGGCTTCCCTTTGTTGAACGGACCATGACCTACAACAGCCGGTTGGCCCAGGAGTTGGGCAAATGGTCCGAAGAACAGGGTCAAGGGGACGCTTTCCACCACGCTGTATTCCTGACCTATTTCCAGCATGGCAAAAACATTGCCCGACAAGAGGTCCTGCTCAATATATGCGAAGAGATCGGCCTGGATACTGTAACGGCCAAAGAAGTTTTGAACCAGCGAACCTTCCGGGAGTCCGTTGATCGAGACTGGCAGCGATCTCGTCAGATGGGAATCAGAGCGGTCCCCACTTTTGTCATCGGCGACCAGCGGCTGGTTGGGGCTCAATCCTATGAAGCGCTTGAACGGATGGTTATTGCTGCCGGATGACAAAGCGATGGTCATTGTATTCACCAACCACCTGCATGACAGACAATTAAATTTCCAAGGTGGCACGCCTAATTACGTCTGAAGAAAAACCCCGGCCGTTTAAAAACCGGTAAACTTTGGCACGTCTTTTTCGCAGATCCGATTCACGATAGAGTCGAAATCGAATTCTTTTGAGAACATAAAGGGCACTTTCAAGCTGATCGTCCTCATCCCCGCAGACAGTCAAGGCTTTTTCGATAATCGTTTCGTCCACTCCCTTTTGTTCGAGAACCCGGCGAATCTTTAAAGGACCATTGCCCCGTCCTGCCAAATGCTCTGCCATCACCTTGGCAGCTTTAGCATCGTCGATATAGCCAAATTCCCGGCACCTCTTCAATGCATTTTCAATGGCGATAGTTTCAAATCGTCTCAGTTGTAGTTTTTCGATCAACTCTTTTTCGGTGTGGTCTCTCCGGGTCAGAATTCGGATCGCACATTTTAAGGCTTCGGTGTCCGTTTGACGGCCGCCGACATAGAAATTTCGTCGGTTTTTTTTTTCCATGGGGAGTAAAACCAATCCAATTACTTGACTAAACTTACTTTTTCACGTAGCCAGCAGGCTCCGGCCCGTCATTTCTTTTGGCGCTTCCAGTCCCATCAGTTCTAAAACGGTTGGTGCGATATCGCCAAGGCGGCCTTCGTTCAACCGAACCCCTTTTCGTGAATCGTCCACGAGATACAAACGAACCGGATTGGTGGTATGGGCGGTAAATGGCTTTCCGTCCGGATCGGCCATCTTTTCGGAATTGCCGTGATCTGCGGTAACCAATGCCACGCCATTTTGTTCCAGAAGCTTGCTCAGCACCTTTGCAAGACAGCGGTCAACGGTTTCACAGGCAGTTACGGCTGCGGCCATGACACCGGTGTGCCCCACCATATCCATGTTGGCGAAATTGAGGACTATAAAATCGTATTTGCCGGTATCCAATCGTGCGATGACTTCGTCAGCCACCTGAAAAGCACTCATCTCCGGCTTCAGATCATATGTCGCAACATCCCT